>JABLYA010000010.1 GCA_013177855.1 Ignavibacteria bacterium | reverse complement strand
TGTATTTGTCAACCGAAAAATCCCCCAAATTTTAATCGAAAAGTATACCACTAATGTTAAAAATTAATTAGGCTTTCCCAGCCAATCCATAGTTTCTTTCATTCTATAAGAGTTGCCATTCATATTAATGACATAAGATTTATGAGTTAGTCTGTCTATTAAAGCAGCAGTTAACACAGGATCTTTAAAAACTTCATTCCATCTATCAAAAGAAAGATTTGTTGTAATGATTGTTGATTTTCTCTCAGCCCGAAGGGAAAGAAAAGTAAATAGTAATTCGCTGCCTTCTTTATCAAAAGAAATATATCCTAATTCATCGGCTATAATAAGATCGTATTTCTCAAACTTTTTTTCAAAAGAGCGTAATCTCTTTTCGCTACGCGATTCTTTCAGTTCGTTAATAAGTAATGGTACAGTAGTAAAAAATACCTTGTAGCCAGCATTGCAAGCTGCAATTCCAAGCCCTATAGAAATATGGGTCTTGCCGGTACCAGGATTACCTGCAAATATAATATTTTTACTTTCTTCAATAAACTTTAAAGTTTTAAGTTCTTTTAGTCTTTTTTTAGCTTCATCAGGTAAATACTCAGATTTTAAATCCTCAAGATATTTTTTATATGGGAACTGAGCATTTTTTATTCTATTCTTTTTCCCATTTTCCTTTCTTATATCATATGCATCCCTAAAAATGTCTCTTAAAAATTCTTCATAGGAAATATCAAGCCGATAGGCTTCCTCAATTCTATTTTTAAGAGATTGATTAATTCCAGGTATTTTAAGTTCTTTAACATAAGTTTTAATTTCACTCAACAATTCATTTTTCAATTCAATAGACCTCCTTGGTTTTTAGATTTTAAGTCGAATAAATCATCTAATTTTCCAATTAAATTGATAGAAGCTTGTTCGATATCATCTTTTTTATCTATAGAAGAGATTTCTTTATCAGGAGATCTATTTAAAAGAATGTTTTTTATGTTGTCTGTAGTAACTATAGTTCTTTTTATCTGTGATAATTTTTTTACTGCATCTAAAACAGGATGAAGCCCTTTTTCTTTAATAAGTTCTAAAAGTACTATGAAATCCTTCGGGTTATTGATATAATAATTATGGTATATGGTTTGAAGCTCTGGACACATCTGGTGCCTTCCGGCACTTGAATGAAGTGCTCCAGGCTTCTTTTTTAATGTATGTATAAAGTGATTAATATCAATAATCCATTTATGAACTAAGTAAGATCTTTCGTGTGAAGCTACTAAAGAGTCTTTGTAGTATATCTTAATTGTATCTGGATGAATTTTGGCTATTACAAATTTACCTACTAAATAGTCTGGTACTGAATATTTATTTTGATCGATATTTACAGTGCTATATTTATTTACTCTGAGTTCTACTCTTCTTGACACATCATATCTAGATTTTAAAGGTAAAAGATAGGATTTTTCTTCTTTAAGAATTTCTTTTGGTGACTTTCCTTGAAAGTATGACCTAGTTTTTGAGTTCAAAATATTTAATCTTTCTTCTAAGTATTTATTTGCTTCTTCAATTGAGCCGAAGGCTTGTTTTCTTGAAAAAACCTTTCTTCTTATAAATTCGATTCCCCTTTCTACATGTCCCTTTTCATTGCCACTACGGGCATTACAAAACCTATATCTAAAACCATAATAAAGAGAAAGCTTAATTAAATCTTCTGTTGCTTCTTTTTCGCTACGTCCTACGAAGGTTTTGACAGCTTGTTTCATGTTATCATAGACAATTTCTTTGTGTATTCCACCAATATTTTCAAAGGCTTTAACGTGAATATCTAAAAAATTTTCTATCTTTTTATTTCTATAAAGTCTTCCATAGTGATAAGACCCTTTAGCAGTTGTAAATAATCCTATATTAAGTGTTGTATCTTTTCCATTAATATCTACTTTAACCTCACCCCAATCAAATTCTAACGTTTCGCCTAAATTATATTCCTGCCTAATATATGCTTCTTTAGCTTCTCCTTTCTCTCTAATATAGTTACAAACAGTTGTATAACCTATATCATATCCTTCTTCTATTAAATGTTCATGAATATCTACTTTTTTCATTACTTGCTTTGACTTACCCGAAAGTTTCTTTTTTTCATTCTCTTCAAGGCAATTATCTATTATCTCAATAACTTCATCAGTTAGTTTAACTTTATTTCTTTTTGATGTATCATATTTAGGTTTTGATACCATTTCTTCAATTAACAAAAGAATCTTTTTTTCATCACTTTCAGCTCCTAGTTTTTGAAGCTTGTCCTCAAACTCCTTTATATACTTTCTAACTGTTTTTCTTGATATTCCTAAGTCTCTGCTTATTGACCTTTGTGATTCACCCTCTCTAAAATATTTTAGTAATATTTCTGCTTTTTGTTGCAAACTTATCATCCTCCACTAGCCCCCCATAATTTCTTATAGGGGTAGTATATTTTATAGTGGGGGATTTTTCAATTAATACAGTGGGTTACTTTTAGACTAACATAAACA
>JABLYA010000009.1 GCA_013177855.1 Ignavibacteria bacterium | reverse complement strand
GTGGCATCAACGCTCATATTCTTCCGGTTCCGTGTATGAACATTATCAATGGTGGTAAACATGCCGATAACAACGTCGATTTTCAAGAATTCATGATTGCACCTCATAATGCAAACAGCTTCTCCGATTCGTATTCTTTAATTTTTCTGTAAATTTTTAAAATTAAATATCCATTATCATTTACAGTAATTAATGTGTTTCCTGAAGACATTTCAGGTAGATCATTGCTAGGATTTAAAATAATATATCCCATATAATTATAGTGGTTTTATAAGTATATATTAAAATTGTAAATAAAATAATTTATTTTTGACAATTTTTACAATAGGTTTTTATGATATTGAAAATGGAATGGTTAGTGGACTAAATAAATCATTTTAAATGAAATTGATATATTTAAAATAAAATAAAATAAAAATAAACATTATTTTTTTTAAAATATATAATAATAAACTTAATCATTTTATAAATGAAATTACTTAGTAAAGAAGAAAAGAAATCTATACTTAAAAAATATAGTAAAATTAATCAAGTTAAAGAAACACTAAAATCTGAATTTATTGGACTGGATAATATAATTGATGAAATTTGTACTTTAGTAGAACCTTGGTATTTATTTCCTGGTGCTCAAATCAGACCAACAGTAATTAACTTATGGGGTATGACTGGTACTGGTAAAACAAGCCTCGTTCTTCGTTTATTTGAACTATTAGAGCTTAATAGTGTATTAAAATTTGACATTGGGGAATGGGTTGAAAAAAGTGATTTTGAACTGACTACAAAAATTTCTAGTCAAGTAAGAAAAGTCCAAAAAGATAAACTTATTCCTATTTTTGTATTCGATGAATTCCAATTAGGAAGAACATTAGACGATAGTGGTTCAGACATTGACAGACCTGGTCTTAGAATTATATGGGATTTACTTGATTCTGGTAAATTCTCAATCATTGAAGAAAAATGGGAATCAACATCTGTATTTAAATTATATACTAAACTTTATCACTTGTATCACGATAAAGGTGTTGAAGTAAAGAATGGTAGAATTACAAAAAATAAAGAAGCGTGGGATCTAATCTTTATGGAAGATGTCGAAGAATTTAATATGGGTATCGTAGATGAAAATATGGCAGAAAAATACTATCCTAAAAACGCTTTTATTCCAGCCAATGAACTTCGGATATTAAAAAGTTTGAATGAAGAAAAATTTTTTTCTGAAATACAATTAGCAGAATATCTTAAAACATTGAATGCAAAAGAAATTCTTAATTTTCTTGAAAAAACTATTGAAAAGGCATACGATCCTGTTAAACACGATTTTTCAAATTCAATAATATTTATTATAGGCAATCTTGACGATGTATATTATGGTTCAGATCAAATGAGTCCTGATATCGATGCAGATACTCTTTATGAACATACAGAAAATATTACTATTTCAAATATCAAAGAAGCTCTTACATTCAAATATCGTCCAGAACAAATATCTCGCCTTGGTAATAACCATATAATTTACAAATCTTTTAATGAATCAATGTATAGAGATTTGATTAAATTAGAGTTAAATAAAATAATAAATAAAGTTAAAGATAAATTTGATATAACTATTGAATTTGATAATTCTACACACGATATTTTATATAAGGAGGGTGTATTTCCTACACAAGGTGTAAGACCTATATTCTCAACAATAACATCATTAATAGAATCATATATTGGAAGAATTATTGTTGATTCTTTGAAATTTAAATTAGATATAAAAAGTATTTATTGGAAATTTAAAAATGATGAACATATTATATTACTCAATACAAACAAAGGTGAGAAAGAACTTAGATATCCAGTAAAACTTAAAGTAGATTCTGTAAGAAAATCAAAATCAGATGATATTCAAGCTCTTGTTGCAATTCATGAATCTGGTCATGTTGTTACATCCGTTTATGCTTTAAACATTTGTCCAAAATTAGTAGTTAGTAGAAATGCTGAAGGTAATGGTGGATTTACTCATATTGATTTGCCTCAGTGGGAAACTAAAGATTTATTAATAAATAATATAGTTTGTTTAGTTGGTGGTTATTGTGCTGAAAAAATGGTTTTTGGAGAAGAAAACATCACTACGGGTTCATACAATGACTTGGAAAAAACTACAAAAACAGCATTGAAAATATTAAAAGAATATGGTATGAATGGATTACCAATTCAGTTTTCAACACCTGACTTCAGAATTAGTTCAACTACAGTTTGTTTAAATGATGATGGCTTAGATAGATTGGCTGTTGAATTAGTTAAGGATTGTATGAAAAAATGTGAAGAAATATTAAGTGATAATATGGAATTATTATTAAGATTTGGTGAGTATCTTTCTAAAAACTCTAAATTGACATCTGATGAAATAAAATATATGGTTGAAATGTATGGTGAATTTGTGCCAGAATGGAAAACAAAAGATAATTATTATGATTATAAAAAGATTCTTAGCAACAAACTCCAAAATTATGATGTAACAAAAAAAGTTGCACAACAAGATTTAATTTTAAACAAAAAGAAAAAAGATAAATAAATGTTAATAGCATTATACATATTATTAGGTATAATCATAATCGATGCTATTATTCTTCTTATTTTGAAAAAAGACGGCAAATTTCATAAAAGGGAAGTTGAGGAAGAAAAAAAGCATTGGGATTCAAAAAACAATTGATTATGCGTGTTTTTATAGACAAATATTGTCATAAATATGGAAGTAAACCAAATATGAGAATATCAATAAGTAGTGATGCAATAGATTTTTATGTAAATAGATTTCAAAAAAACTATAATGGAAGGGGTATTTTTCAAATGTATTATGGTTCTGAAAAGGTAGAAGTTATTTATAGATTGATAAATATTGAAAAGAAAATAAAAAACAAAGAAGGTTTTAAATTAGATGTGACGATATTTACAGATAATATAAAAATATCCGAAAGTATTGTACACGAAATAAGACCTTACTTGAAATATAATCGTATCATTAAAAAAATGTAATAGAAACTGACGAATTATCAATCAAATTGATACCTATAAATTCATATTATATAGTAGGTAGAGTTCCAAGTGATTTGATATTTATAGTTAATGTTTATTCATTACCTATAAAATTTCACAATTATTTAAGACCTTACTTAAATATGATAAAAACTATATATATGCCTAGTGAAAGTGAATGGGTTGATGTTTTACAAAAAGAAGACCAATTATTATGATACAGATTTTAATTGGTCAGATGAAAACTATAAAATGGAATTAAGACGATCCAAATTAGATAGAATCTTAAAAAATAATTAGATAAATGGAACAATTAAAATTATCAGATATTGCTTTGATACATAATGTAAATCAACCTGTTTGTCAGTATGCCTATATTGATTCACAGTTTCAACAACCATTAAATAATAACACTTGTCCTGAAATTTCGTTCATTGTAAATAAAAAAACAATAACTCTAACAAGAGATATATCAAAATATAATGAAGATGAAATACTAAAAGACATTGTTAATCAAATTGTAGATAAAAGATTAAATACTAAAATGCAATTTAATATAGATGATTTAGATAAATTAAAAAACGAAATGTGTTCTTATTCTATGTCATCTATCAGTAGCTCTAATGTTAGAAAATTAATATCGAGAGTATATGCTATTAGTAACTTGGTTGCAATTGAATCAAGAATTGGTGCTGCAAATTCAATAGTTGTAGATAATCATAAAGACATTTTTTATTTTATAGAAAAAACTACATTATTAAATTATAGTTTATTTTACCATAAAGGATTAGGTGATAAAATTATAATATTCAGAAAACCAACAAATGATAATCCTCACTGGGCAATATTTAATGATTCTCAGAAATTTGAATATTCAGAAATTGGTGATAGTATAAAAATGTATCAAGTATTTAAACTAGAAGGATATAAACAAATGAGAAATAAGAAGTTACAAAGAATATTAAATGATAGTATATGAGAATATTAGAAATAAAAACAATAACCATTGAATGTATTGATTATGTAACTAATGAGAAATCAATTTTTGTTGAGAAAAATTGGAAAAGGTAAAAAGTATAACAGATTTCTTACAGAAAATAGTGTTAGATGGGATGATCCTAATTATGATAGAATAAAAGCTCTGATGATGGTGTCAAATCCATCCTATACATAACCTATTGAAAAAACAATTAGTACAGAAGAATTAGAAGAATTATTCAAAATTATGATTAGAAAAAAGAAATTAGAAAGAATTGTATGAAATATATTGATAAATAGGTTTTATTTTGAACAACCAATGGCTTATCAATTAGTAAGTTATATCATACAGCGTTTGAGAGGAGAAATATTGCGTTGTAACGGGTGTGCAATTGCCTGCTTGTAAATTATTATTTAACAATTACGAATTTTTTCTTTGCAGTGTATTTCCCATCACTAATTACAATATTGTAGATACCGGCTGCTATATCATTTGTAGATAATTTCATTCCACCTAACGCATTTTCGTCAATATTAATCTTACCCTGCTTAATAATTCTTCCCATTACATCTACGATTGCATAATTTAATTCTGCATTTGGGTAACCAATGAGGGTAATATTTAAATTTTTTTCATTCACATCATTAAAGACATTGAATTGTTGAACAGAGGATGGTACGTTTGGAGATACAACTTTAACTTCAGAATAAGTTGCTTTACCATTAAAATCTGTTTGTTTTAATCTGTAATAGGTAGTTTGAGTAATAGGCTCAGTATCGTCAAACGTATAGGTGTGAATAGAATTCGAATTACCTGCACCATCCACACTGCCAATTGGTTTATAAATGATAGCATCCGTTGATTTCATTACTGTAAAATAGTCATTATTCGTTTCTGATGCCGTTTCCCAGTATAGCGTTGTAAATTGTCCTAACAATTTAGCTTCAAAATCAATCAATTCAACAGGAACGACAATTGAACAGTCCATGGCACCACCTTCGGTAAAGTTCCAAACCAAGTCAAAACCATTAGCACCCGGCGACCAGTTGTTAACCATTAAGTAATACGATTCACCTGCATTAACTGGTATTCCTTGTACCCAGCTGTCACCTGTTACATCTTCGGAATAATCAGTTGAAGTGCTATTCATCCCTGTATTTGTTGGCCAATATGAAGCATCACAAGGAACACAATCTGCACCACCACAATCAACTCCTATTTCGTCTGCATCGCGGACATTGTTGGAGCAGTGGGTGCCGTCAGTAATGAAAATTGCATAGTCTTCGATTTCGCCATTGGCATAACTGTTACAGGCATTTGTATTTGGTACTGATCCACCTCTTGTTGTATAAACTCTAAAAGCTGTCTTTCCGAGCCTTGCAGTTACAGGAATTGTAATTGGTGTTGACAAAGTTGTATTATTACCACTTCCAAGGGAGTAATATTCATCGGAGTCAAATTGCAGATTTTTGTTCCAATCAAACCAAGCCACTACATACATATTATTACCTACAACTGTTACCTGAAGATTATAGGCATTTCCTGCTGTTACTGTTGAACTAATAGAAGTTGTGTAATTTGCATAAAAATCACTATAGTAAGTTGAAGTATTGTCAATAGTATTAAACCTTACTCTTGAAATATAATATGAAGTTCCTGTAGAAGTCGGCTGGCAATATTGAGGTGTCATTGCATAAGTACAACGCACAGGATTTCCAAGACTTGCACAATTACTTGCCTGATATAAAGCCATATCATAGTCTTCAAAAAAGTCTTCAGGCTTAATATCAAGATATAAACGCCCGCTATTAGTAATTTCAAAATAATACCAGTTAGAGTAATTTTCGCTCAAATTACACCCTCCACAGGTAGAAGTAATCCCAGGACCGGGACTAGCAGAATTCACATTAGTAGCTCCACAAATCGAAGTAGCACTATTACAATCATTATTTGTTGGCGAAGCAGCACAATATTCCAACCAGGGCGGGTAGTAGTGTTATCACTGTAAAATTGAAAAGTCAAACATCCACTCGTACTTGAAGCTGTAAAGGGGTTTGAAAATGTTCCTAATAAAGTATTAGTAGAAGCTAATGTTTTACAACCAGCCCATAAAATAGAGCTTCCCTGTGTTGGACCATTTCTTACAATTAAATAATCATAGCAGCTTGTTCCATTTTTTTCAATATCCATGCTGTTAAAGGTTGCTCTTATACATTTTCCTGTAGCATCAGGACAAAATGTTCTGTAAATTGAGTTTATATTTAAAGAGTAATTAGCGGCACCTCCATCATCTGTATATGTCCCTGTACATGTATTTACCATACATGCGCCTAAATAAGTTCCTTGTAACCCTGCAGTAGGATGGTAATAAGTTCCCGGTGTTTCGGGGCATTTAATGTAAAACTGATGTGTTGATGAAAAAGCATCTTCGTCATCCACTAAAATATAATATGTAACTCCTGCTGTCCAGTTAAAGGGGCCATATGTACCGGGAGCATTTGGTCTTGCCATACATGTCCAACCTGTTGATTGACAGGTTCCGGCCTGATAAGCATACGTCATATATGACGAAGCAGAAGTTATAACTAAGTAGTATGCAGCAGTTGATGAAGGAGTAAATGAGAATATTTTTTCTACACCAGGAGTTGCCGAACCACATTCCTGATTATTCCAATTCCCAGAGCCACCACCAGAAGTGACTGTTGTAGAAGTTCCACATGAAGCTATATTTGTAACACTGCCACACGCTCCAATACCCGGATCGTAGGCACAGATTGAAAAAGAGCCGTTATTATCATTTCCATACTCCCAAACGCGAATATATATGGTAGAGCCTGCAGATAATCCACTTCTGTCTATCATAGACATTAATCCATTATTACTATCATCATCATCGCATTCGACTAACGTTAATGAACCACATGTTCCTGTATAAATAGCCATTCCGGCATCAGTTACAACATTATCATCCATATCTAAAATAATATGCCCTGAAGCTGGTACTGTAGCTTTAAACCAAACATCACCACCTAAATAGTTTGCACATCCGGGATTAGGAACGCCTAATGTAGCAGTAGCATTTGCATTGGTATAGGAACTAAAAGAACAACTTGCTCCAACAGTTAATGTAATGGCTCCGGTACAATCATCATTTGATGGTCCTGCTGCTGCACTATTTACAATAACTGAATATCCTGCGCTACTGGAGCTTGAATAATTATCTACAACTAAATAATAAGTAATGCCTGCAGTTAATGATACTGTTCTATTACCGGAATCCCAACAGGAACCGGTGATATTGGTACCTGTATTACTACAAGAATTCATTAAGAAAAAGTCCGGATCGCCGGAAGTTGCTGTACCTGTAAAAGTATAATTACCAGAAGAACCAGGAGTAAATGAATAAACTATTTCATCACCAGGCTCTGTATAAGAGCAATCTGTATATGATGACCAATCACTTCCGGAAGAATTTAATGTTCCAGTGTAAGTAGTTCCCAATGACATTGGAGTGATACTGGAACAAGGTCCTCCGCTACAAGCATTTGTTGTAAATGAAGATGATGTTGTATAAGCAGAACTAGTTCCATCGCAACTGGTATAAGCATAAACCCTTAAATAGTAAGTTGTTCCGCAGGATAAAGCTGAAGTTGTAGCAGAAGTTCCGGTAGTTGTTCCCTGATCAACACCGCTTCCATATGTAACAGTAGAGGAAGTTCCTACTACCCAATAATATGTTACCGTAGCAGAACCCGCAGGCGTTCCAGCTGCCCATGAAAGGTTGGCTGTTGTTTGTCCGGTAGCAGTTCCGCTTACGCTGGTAGGAGCACCTGGAGTTGTACAAGAAGCGGAGATGACATTGATAGTATAATCTTCAACCTCACCATATGTTGCTGTTCCACAAGAACTTAATCCGGATGTATAACATATTCTAATACGCATTCGTGTTGTTACGGTTGGAGAACCTAACGGTGGTGTAATTGTTGCAGTATATGGTCCGTTTCCTGGAGCATCATCAAAGTCATTGTCCTGGTTCCAGTCCACCCATATACCACATTGATCAGAAGAATAAGGATACCCGTTTGTAACAGTTATCGGATATCCTGTACCAATATTCATGTTTGTTGAAAGTGAAGTATAGTCAGCATAACCACCAGATGTGCAATTAGAAGAGTTATCAATAGATCCAACCTGAACTCTAGAAATATATTCATCGCAAGTAGTTGCATTAGCAACACAATATTGTGATTTCGCTTTATTTAATATTAAAAAAGATAATATAATTAGTAATATTGTTTTCATAATGAGTTTATTAATAAAAGTAATTTTTCAATTCTTGAAATTTTTCTGACCAAGTAGTTAACCAAACTTCTTTACCATTTTCGTTGATAAATAGTTCTTCGTAATGTGATGTTTTTGGTTTTTCCATATTTAACTTTCTAAAATTCTTAGTAATTTATTTTCACGGTTAATTTTATTATCAGCAAGAAGTTTAAATGCTTCGAGTGTGTTTGGTACTTTGTAATATACTTCTATATTCTGTGTAACATAACCATTTTCAATTCTAAATGTAAATTTTATACCATTCTTAATAATTTCACCAGATTTGTTATTATCAAACCAGCGAACATTCTCACCTTTAATGGATTCTAAAAATTTAGTTATTTCATCAGAACGCTTTTCATTTTCTGCTTTGAGTGCGAGATAAATATCCTGATTATACTTTATCCACGCTTCAATTTTCTTAGTGGTAAGAACACCAACCTTTTTGGGTGCTTTAAATTTTTTAGTAATTTCTTCTATTGACCAAGAACTTACATTTTCAAAATTTTCATCGTAATAAAAATGATATTTTTTGCGAAAACTATCATATCTAATCTGTATAGCACAAACGTCATTAATCAGATAATGGTTAAAGTGTTCTAAACAATAATTATTTTCTCTTTTTGTAACCACACAAATTGTATCACAAGGATAAAATTTATTAATATTTTCGTGTTGTTTCTTAGCTTCCTGTAAGTTATTCCTTTGATACTCATTATCAAAGTTTAACTTCAATGCTTCTGATAGTGAATAACGTATCATAATTTTTTGGTTTAAACTTTCAATATGCAAATATATACAAAATAAATAAAATAAAAAAAATAAAAATATTCAAATGGATGAAAACGAAAGGCTTGAAAAAGAATTAAAAATGTTTGATCTGATAAAAAAAAGAACTTTAAAATTAAAAAGAATATTAAAAAATGAACACTTTACCAGAAAGCACACAAAAGTATTATCAAACAAAAGTAAATTTGATATACAATAAAATAAAAGACAAAATATATTCAAATACAAAAGATTATGAAGCATATATGAATGTTCCTTTTGCAAAATCTATGATAAGATTTAAATTTGATTTTGACTTAGAAATAGAACAAAATAATGTTTTTTTATCAGGTTTTAATAATAGTATATCGAATCGCAACATAAACCTGATGTCGATTGACTTAAATAAACAGTTCTTAGACAATAACCCCAAAAGTCAATCAATAAGTATAACATTCTTTTTGTTATATATTTGCGACAATAAAGTATTGAATTTTATTCGTTCCAAACGACTTTTACATATAGTAAACAAACTTATAGACCATATAATAAATTATTATCCTAATGCAAAAATAAAAATGGACATCAGCTTTGACGAACAAGATTTAATGGTTTACATTGTTACGTCTCAAACAAATTTTGACACATATAAACGTTTTCTTAAAACGTTTGAATTACGTGATAATGATTTGTACAAACGACATGTAGTTGTTGTTGACGTCAATGAATAAGTTTGACTGGAAGCAATTTTATACCTGTGCCAAAACCATACATCAAAATTATGGCAACAACGATGCGTTTGTTCGTACTGCCGTAAGTCGTGCTTACTACGCCGTTTATCATACCTTAAAAACAAAAACAAATCTTACTGATAGTAAAGATAATCATATTGCATTGATTAATTATTTTCAAAACGGCGATTTCAACAAAGAATCGCACAAGTACAAACATTTAAGCGACGACGAGCTAAATGTCATTTTAGAATACTTAAAATACTTACGAGACGAACGCTTAAAAGCAGATTACAACAATAAATTGTTGAATTTTAATTTAAAAGATATTTTGACCAAAGCCAATCAATTGCTTTGTCTTACTGACAAGATTTTGTAATATCGTCTCTTTTTCACAAAAAATGTTAATAAACAAGTTAATAACTTTTTTTGTTGATTAAAATGGTTGTATATTTTCACAGCCATTCGTTTTCATTAACCTTGACGAACAAAACAAGCGTCGTTGTCTGGCCTACGATTATTTGACATAAGGCTTGTTTGATAGTATCTATTCATACAACTTTTTCATCGCTTGTTGACAAGCCATGAAAAAACATAAGCCATGTATCCCGATTGTCTTTGACAACCGGGATTATTTTTTTTAATCGTACAATATAAAAATCATATTTTGTATGAAGAAGTCAAATAATCGTCAGCCGCAACTAATATCATCTTCAATTCAAAAATTAAAACCTAAGCAATGTTATAATATCTATCTAACTGAGCATTTAACTAAGAGTTCAGCGGCTGAAATAAAATCATATTTGGATTATGCAGTTAATTTTCAATTTAAAAATCATATAGATAAACAGTTAAATAGTATAAAATATCTTTACTTTGGTGAAAAACATATACGATTTATTTCACAAATAGTAAAATTGAATAAAATAGATGGATGCTGTGCTGAATATGAGGGTATCAAGTTTTTTTACATTGATATATTAGATGATATCTATCTTAGCAATGCATCTTTTATAGATATAAATTCTATGGATATAAGATATAATGAGTATATTAAAGAGGAATTTTCAGATTTATTTGATGTTGATGTTTTATATGAAAATGTACCTGATTTGATGAAGAAAGGTGTTCTAACATTAAATTGTTATCTTGGTGATGTAAATATTATTAAATTGAAGTGTGATTTTGGTAATAGTAAAGCATTTTATAGAAAGTTAAAGTTATCAAGAATTATAAAAAAAAGAAATTGATATTTAATATATAAGTAAAAATAACTTTTATTATGAAGAATATTAAAAATTGGAAGTCATTTAACGAAAATATTTATAGTCATAGACCAATTATGGACACTTATGAAGGATTTGGTGAAGATGTTGAATCTTTTGAAGATTGGTCAAGTAAGTATAATAGTATATTATCTGAGTTAAAAAGTCTTAATTTAATTTCAGAACAGATTTATAATTTGGTTGATGAATATTTCTTTGATTATAAAGCGAAGGATGAAAAAGATCCGAAAAGTGAAATTGATGTTGATAAGACATTAAAAAAGATGGCTAAATATTTCACAAATCGTGAAGATGAATACGAAAGATTTATGAAATTCTTTGGAAAATAAAAAAAAAATAATGATATACAATGAAAAAATTCACTGAAAGTATAAATGAAAAAGTAAACCATTATGCAGGTAGTCAAAAATTATATAATGATATTTATAATTTAATTGATGAAACTCTTAATCCTAAAATAGATGGTAATGATTCTGATAATATTTCTTTGATAGGTAAAGAAAAACTTGTAGAAGAACTAGCAAAAATAGTTGAAAACGAAGTTAATAAAACAAAAATTTCTATCTTAGAAGAATATAAAAATGATCCTTTAATTTTTAAAAAATCAAAGTCTTTTAGAGATCAAATACAAGAAGATTATAAAAAAGTAGCACAAACTATAAGAAATATTGATAAAGAAAGTCAATTAAATGCTGCCAAAAAAATGATTGATAATTTTGATAACAAATGGGATAAAATCCCATATTTTGAATGGGTAAGATTGAATGTACACGATAGAGTTAAAGAATTAAAAAATTTTCTAAAAGATAAAGAAAAAGAACTTAAAGAGAAAAAATAATATATTAAAATGAAAAAATTTAGTAATATTAATGAAAAAGAAAAGGTTGTATCAGTACAAAAACCTAAACTAAATAAAACAGTTGAATATTTTGTAAAAGAAAATATTCACATAGTATATGATGGTGATGCAGATGATATTATCGGTAAAAAATTAACAATTGAAGGTACTGACGAACTTTCTGAAAAATTAAATATTCTTATTGAAAAATTAAAAGATGAAACTATTGAACAGCTTTCAGAAATTATGAAATATAATTTTGGTAATCAGCATGATCAAAAATCAATTGACAAAATGATTGAATGTTATGCTTCAAATCTTCACTTAAATATTATCCCTTCACCTTTTGATGTATTTTCAAATGAAGATTACGAACAAATTAATGATGATACTATTGTTTTAAAATCATTAAATAATATGCCTTCAGATTATCTTGATTATGTAAACTATCAAAATGCAATTAAATATTTTGAGAGTGGAAATTTAATCAGATTGAGATATGCTGGTCCTAATATAGGTTGGGAATTATATTTTGAGAATAATGGAGAATATGGAACAATTATTGATGGAAAAGAAGATAAATATAAGAAATTTATAACAGAAAATAAAGAATTTGTAGCAGACTTTTTAAGAGCAACAAAGGATTTAATCGGTTCACAACATTTGCTACTGGATAAAATCCTCGTTTCTCAAAACAAATAATTTGCAAAAAATCCACAGTAAATAATTATACTATAAATTTTTATGTGTAAAAAGTCAATCAAAGATTGGCTTTTTTTTTCAAACAAACGAAATCATTTCATATATAAACTTAAAAAACAAAAAAAATGAATTTGAAAGAAAATTTATTTTGGGAAAAATATAGACCTAATTCATTAATACCTGAAAAAGGTAAAATACCTATTATATTATTACCAAGAATTAGAAAAATTGTAGAAAAAGAACTACAAATGAATTTTATGTTTGTTGGTTCTGGTGGACTTGGTAAATCAACTCTTGCAGGAATATTAACAGAAAATTATGATACATTGAGAATAAACTGTTCTGTTGATAATGGTATTGAGATAGTTAGAGAAGAAATATCGGAACATTGCAAAAACTTTTCTATCTCTTTTAGAAAGAATAAAAAGAAAAAAGGAGATCCTTATGGTGTTAAAGCTGTTTGGTTAGAAGAATTTGACAATACTACACCAGACATGAGAAAAGCTCTTCGTGGTTTTATTGAAGAACACACAGAAGTTCGTTTTATTGCAATTGTAAATAATGTTGCAAAACTACAAAGAACTGAAGAAGATAAAGCACTTTTATCAAGATTCAATCTTATTCAATTTGATCCAGAGAATCAGGAAGAAATTAATTATTTGAAAAAACAACAATTAAATTATTTAAAATCAATCTGTAAGTCTATAAAATTTGAGACCACTGATGAAATTTTAAATATATTAATTACAAGAACATTTCCTAACTTCCGTTCAACTGTACAATTATTACAAGAAGTATATATTTCTGGTGATTTGGAATCATATTTAAAGAAAAAAGACACTTTAAATGAAAATGTTTATTCATTCATTATGAATGGAAGAAATAATTTAAGTGAAAACTTTTTTTATGTTTCTGATAATTTTCCAAGAGAAAAAACCGAAGATTTATTAAATACATTATCAAGACCTTTCTTCAAATATTTGTTAGAAAATCATGAAAACATTATTTTAAAAAATGGTTTTAAGATTCTTGATTTAACGAAAAATTTTAATTCAGAATATACTATAACTATTGATCCAGAGATGCATCTTGTTACTTTTATCACAAAATTGAAAGAATTAGTTAATATATAATCAATTATATGAAAAATATAATTAATTATAATAAATATCATACAGGTTTTGATGAACCATTGATAAAAGAAGGCAAAGGCATTCCTCATATTTTAAAATGGATTGTTGATGAGATAATTGAAAATTTAAATAATTTCAAAACATTTTCGATCGATATTGATGAAACTGATTTAAAATTAAAAAATTTAACAGTAAAATATAATAATTCTGAAAGAATAAATATTTATGCTTATACAAAATTTGGAATATTCTCACCAAAATATGAACGTGGTAATTTTGAAAATTATTTAAATTCACCAACCATAGAAATATTTTTAGATTATGATAATTATAATTTAATTGATTTAAAAAGAGTTATTTTACATGAATTATTACACATTTATGAAATATATCAACGGTTTAATAATAAAACTACAAAAGATTTGGAATGGTTTTTAAATAATGAACTTATAAAAATTAGAAGAAAATATATGGATGATAAGTTTTTAAACGATTTTATATTTATTTTATATCTTTCATCCAATCAAGAAATAAATGCTAGAGTGGCGGAAACATATTCTATTCTTTTGGAGAAAAGAACAACACAAAAAGATATATTGCAAGATACTTTATATAAATCAAACGCTTGGTCACAATTAGAAAAAATAAAAAAATTCAATTATAAAGACTATAACATAGATTATAATAGATGTATTGAATTTTTCACCGAAATAAGTACTATTGTAACTCCGAAATTAAAGCAAGATTTTATTATATTTAATATACCACATAATAACAAAGATATAACAAATATATTAAAAAAATATAAAACATTATTTAATAAAAAATCAAAAAAATTTGAAAATAAATTAATAAAAATTATAGAAGAAGTAATCTTTGATATAAAAAAAATATATAATATATGAGAAATACTATTAAAAAGATAACAGATTCGTTCCCTAATTATAAATACGATATGGAAACAACAACCTGGGACTGGGTAATATATTTTTGGAATAATGAAAATCATAAATTCTTTTTTGAATTACCAAATGGTTATCCAACAATAAAAGTATCGAAAGGTATAAAAGTATCTCCAAAAGTTAAAATATATCTGAATGAAGAATGGAAAACTTTTGAGAATGAAAATGTAGATAAATTAATTGAAAAAACAAAGGAAATAATAAATATAAAATAATTTATGATTAACAAAAACAAATTAAATTACAAAGTAAATCAACAAATAAAGTCAAGTAAAGTAAGAATTGTTGGTGACGATTTTGAAAGAAATGGTGAAATTATTTCAATTCAAGAAGCATTAAAGATAGCGGATAATTTAGTTGTAGATTTAGTAGAAATATGTAGTAATGTAACACCACCTGTATGCAAACTTATTGAATACAATAAGTTTCTTTATGAATTGAAAAAGAAAGAAAAAGAAAAACTTAAAAAACAAAAAGAAAATGCACAGGAAGTAAAAGAAATTCGTTTCGGTCCTAACACAGATGAACATGATTATAATTTCAAAATGAAACATGCAGTAGAATTTCTTAAAAGAGGTGATATAGTAAAAGCGTTTGTCTTTTTTAAAGGTAGAGAAATACAATTTAAAGAAAAAGGTGAAGAATTATTGATAAGATTAGCAAGAGATTTATCAGATATTGGTATACCAGATAATTTAAATTTAAAGTTGGAAGGTAATAGACTAATAATTATAATAAAACCAAAAAAGAAAAAATAGAAAATGGTAGACAATTTACAAAATTTTAAAGAAAAACAAATAAATGATTATCTATCAAGTATAGATATGACTGATATTGACATAAATCAAATCAAAAGAGATTTGAAACATAAACTTGGTGAAGAACCAGCTATTAAAATGAATTATAAAAACGAAAAAATGGTAAAAGAAGATACTGGTGAAAAAGTTATAGTAGAAAAACTTGAATCATTTACAATA
>JABLYA010000008.1 GCA_013177855.1 Ignavibacteria bacterium | reverse complement strand
TATACTTATTAAATGATATTCCTTCAATATCCAATTTATCAAAGAATGAAATTTCTTTATCTATAATATGATTTGGGGTTTCATTAAAGTACTTATCAAGTAGTTCTAACGATTTTTTTAAATGTGCTTTCATTTTCATTTCTTTTTCCGAATAGATAATTTATATTTTTTATATTTATCTTTATCATAATCTAATGCTCTAAATTCCTTTATATTTTTCATATCCTCAATTGGAGCTGAAATTTATTTAACACCTACGATTCAACGTTTGCTGTTCTATCGTTAAATACCATAATAAATAGTTTACAAAATAAATTAAAAAAATGGAAATAAAAAAATTATCTCCATATTTTATATTTTATATATTACTTTTTGTAAATAGTTTAAATTGCTTCACTTTCTATAATTTTTATAATCTCTAAAGGTTTTGTTATAGGTATAAATTGTTCATTAATAAGTATATATACTGATATTTTATCTGTTAATATCATAATTTTATTATAATTTACTATAAATGAGAAACCAAAAAAATCATCAACTTGTTCATATGTAATTGGTGACAAGTTTGATATTCCTTTTATCGTTTTAAGATAAACATAATAAGGTTGAAGTAGTTTTTCATATAAAGCCATTTTATCTGTTATTGTTGTAGGTATCGACATCATATTTTGTGCATTATTTTTACCTGTTGTAAAACTATTTGGTTTTATAGATGTTGAAATTGACATCATATCTTGTGCAAATGCTTCAATTTTTTTTAAATATTTCATTTTCTAATTTAATAATTTTTATGTTGGTGATATAACATATACTGATTTTTTCTTTGTATTCTTTGTTTCACGATCATCATAACCTGTTTTTTTTGGTGGTTTTTTTTCATCTTCTTCAACATAAAACATATAGTAATTTGTATCTATATAATCAGGTACAGGTTCATTATATAAATCTGGATAATTCATAGACACATATGTTTCATATGTCATTATAAATTTCATTTCTTTAGCCATTCACCTCTTATTTTATCAATAAAATCAAATATTTCTCTATCTGAACATTGAACACCTTGATCAAAGAAATAATCTTCTATCATTGATGGTGATAGTTTATCAACTCTACCGACTATACCAGGTGCGCCTTTACCGTCACCGTAACCAGTCCAATCGTTGGCTAACCATTTATTAAAATTTTGAACATTTAATATTCTATTTTTAGTAAATTGATCAACTTCACCACCTATACCATCTTTTGGTTTTGAAATATTTTCCAAATTGTCGTAATTGGTTTTGTGTAACATACCACCTAAAAATACTTCGAAAGTTTTTATAAATTTATTTTTAGATGTTGTTTTTATTGTGTATCTCATATTTTTAAATTATTTTTTATAATAAATAACTAGTATCATCCAATTCTTCTCTATTTCTAATTTCATCCAATAATTGCAATGATAGATTGTACATTTTCATTAATTTCCATATACCTATTTCTTATTTTTTGGCAAATCTTTAACGATTTTATATTTTAGAATTGTTTTACCATTTACAGTTGGTTGATTTTCATCATCTTTTCCTATTTTTTTTACAATAATTTTTTTATTTTTAAATCTACCACCACGAAGTTCATCTCCAACCTCAATATTTAGTTTTATTTTTTCATTCATTTCTTGTACAAATTCTTCTGCAACTTCATATGGACATTTTTCATTTTCCCAATCTTCCATAAACGTTTCAGACATTATGGAACCATTATAACCAAGATTGTGAACCTGATTAATAAATATATCAAACCATTCTTCAAATGTTTCATAGTTTTTTATGAAATCTAAAAATCTTGTCTTCATTGAAATTTTTTATTTTTATACATTTGTTTAAGTTTTATAGATTCTATTCTCATTTCCATCAATCTTCCAGTGTAAAGATAAAACATAAATGCAGTCTCAACCATCATCTTACCAAATGTTTTTATCAAATCATGAATATTCAATCTAGTACCATATTTTTCTGAATATTCTACTTCAAAATTTATAAGATATTCGTCTATTACAGGTAAAGAATTATATTTTTGTTCTAAATTTTTAATTCTCAACATATCTTCTTCACTTTTAGCTTGTTCATATTCCTTGGCTTTTTCTGCAAGTTTTTTATTATCTTTTAAAAAATTATAAATTTCATCTGCTGTAGCACCAGGTTTTATGTTAGCTATATTTTCTGAAATTTTTTTCATAACCTGTTCAAACCTTCTACCGTAAATTCTTTGCAAAATTCTATTGAAATTTTTCATTGTATATAATTTAAATTCGGCTGTTGTATCATCTAATATTTTCATTTCTTTTTGTACCATTCTTTGTGCTTTTGGTCTTTCTTGAAAATTACTACCAACCAATTTATAAATTATATGTTTTGGATTAACACCTATAAGTAATTGTGTTCTTGTTTTTGGTTCTCTTTCTTCTACATTATATGAACCCCAATTACTATTATCATAATTAAAATATTGAATCATATATTCATCATTACCTAAATTAATAATAACTTTAATATATTTAACAGAAATTTCTAAAAACATTCCTTTCTCATTTTTTTTCAATTCTTTTTGTAAATCTTTTTTGAAACCCAATCTTTCCCATTTTGCATCTGGTTCCAACTCGTAGTTATATTGAATGTTCTTCATTACTTCATTAGGTATACCAAGAGCAGTTAATGAAGACTTTTCAAATATATCATATGTTTTTAAATATTTCATATTCATATATATTAAAAAATATAATTATAAAAAAACCCAGTTCCGAAGAACTGGGTTTTCATACATAATAGTTGATGATTTTTATTCACTATCAAGTGAGAAAAAGTCATCGGCATCGATTGCCTTATTTTCAATTGGTGATTCTTCTTCATCTCTTGAAACTTTTGAAGAATCGTTTTTGCTTTTCTTAGCACCCTGTTCAGCAACAAGTATATCTTTTCCACTAAGAATAGAAATAACTTGTGTTACTTTGTTTTGAATAGTATCATCCCATTCTTTTGCCTTATGGTCGTCAAGATTGACTGTTCTATTAAGAAGAAATTTTTTAATTTTAGCCTGAACCTTAGCGTTAGTAATTTTACCATCATCATCAACAGGAGCTGTTTTAAATTTATTACTTGCTTCATCATAAAGTTTAATAGGTGATACTTCTAAGAATGAAGAAGCTTCATAGTTTTGAAAACCGCCTTTTTCTTTAATAATAAGTTTAAAATCTTTGCCTTTTGCAAGGTCAAATACATTACAAGGTGTACCTGTAACTTCGCCATTTCTTTCAGAATTAATCTTTTCTTTAATAGTATATCCATAAGGATAAATCATAATTTTACCAACTAATTCTGGGTTTTGTTCATCTTCGATGATGAGAACATATGAATAATACTTTGTTGTTCTCTTAATCAATTCTGCTTTTTCATTATCTGCAGCGTTTTTACTGTTTTTCAATTTCCAATATTCTGTGCAAAGTTCACAATTTGGTTCACTGTTCTTACGGCAATCATAATAACCAGCAAGGTTTGATTCGTTCTTCATATCAACATAGTGAATATGCTTCTCGATTGCAGAAGGACCAATTTTACCATTTTCTAATAAGTTTGGAAGGAATCTTAAAGTTGCACGATAACCAACTTTCTTATCAATTGCATCTTTTAAGTTTGGACGGTAAATACCATCATTGTTTGTTGTGGTTTTGTCAAACACAGACATTGTTTCATCATTTGCTTCTAAGCCTGAAAACAAAAAATCATCAGCTAAAAATTCTTTACTCATAAAGCCTTAAATTTTTTTTATATGAAGCCAAAATTTCTTCGTGCCTTTAAGCCGTTTAAAACCTTTAATGCTTCACAATGATTTTTTAAGGAAATCTAACCTAAAGCTAAAAAATCTTTCTAATTAATATATTCAATATTCGAATAAAAGTTAATTTTTTTTTATCGAATTACTTTTGATTCATTAGTTAATTAATCTTTTCAATCCAAAAGAATATACCTACAAATCTATATATTGTTTTAAAAAAATGACTTTTGTACCAAATTGTTACAATTTGATATACAATAAGTTACATATATGTAAATGTATGATTATTAATAATTTATAAATGTAGAAAAAATTCAATTTTTTGATAAATTTTTTATTTTTAAATTATTAATATCATCAATTACCAATTCTGGATTTGAAAAGTAGTTCTTTATTTTTTCTTCATAGTGTTCATCTTCCAGTATTTTATACTTAATCATTGTGTTAAGAGCTACTATTATTAATTGTGTTGTAATATTTTCAATATTTGTTTCTTTTACAATTTGTAAAATATTTTTTTCGATATCTAAGCAAAAATTATTATAACTTTTGTATTTGTTATCTATTCCAAGTTTATCTAATATTTCATTAACATTATCCATGAATTGTTTGATTTGTTCATATTCATCACAAAATTGGTTTTCTATAAAAGTTTTTATCTCCTTTAAATCCATTGTTATACAATCATTTTTTATTATATATTTCTTTTTTGTAATGTCTATTTTAATATATAATAAAAAATTAAAAATACAATATGTCTGCACCAGCAAGATATGATGATTTAGGAACAGTAAATGCAGTAAAATTATTACCAAAGATAGATTCATACAACGGATATATCAAATTATATACAGAATTAGATTCTCACATAGAAGAAGGTGATACAGTTTTTATAACATTTAGTGGTGATACAACACAATTAAATATAGCAACCGACATAATATTAGATAATTATACATACATTATATATGATAATGATTTTATCTATAATCAATTTGCTCAAGGTTATAAGGTTATATACGTTGATAAAATGAATAATTCATTCGTTATTAATAGATTTATATTCACTATACCAAATGGTAAGAAATTGTATGGTCATTATGTTTCAAGAGTTGTTTGTAATAATATAGTTATAAATAAAGCTAAAATTGATGGTACACTTTTTAAATATGGTGTTATCGATTCATCTGGTATGACAAGTAATATAGTTTTTCAACAAGGTGTTGTGTTAGATGGTGATGTGATAGATTGTGATATAATAGACAAATATACAAATAATTATGTTTCACTATTACTTAATTATACAGATAGTACAAATACATTTATCAAATATTCAAATTTAAATAACAACGATTATGGTTATTCATATTTTTATAATTTAAATTCATCACTAGTAAATTGTAATATATCAAGTGGTAACTATTATCATTGTCATATTGAAAATACAACTGGTTCAGAAAAATATATTGATGGTGGATATTTTTATAATTGTTTAATAGATGAATATCATATATATGATGGATATTTCCATAATACAGAACAATTAACAAATGAATGTGTGTGGCATTATGGAAAATGGGATGGTGAGACATTTACACTAAATAAGTGGGAAGATGGTATTTTTTTAAATGGTACATTTGGTGCACCAAATCAAAAAACTATATGGCAAAATGGTCTTTTTCTAAATGGTAATTGGAAAGGATTAATTTGGGCAAATGGTGATTTTAGTGGAGGTGTATTTTTAGGTACAGGTTATACAGAATACTCAGGACAAAAAATTGGTACACAATGGTTTAATGGAAAATTTAAAGGTGGTGTAATGACAAATGGTGCATTTAACACAATTTTCTGGAAGGATGGAGATGTTTATGGTGGTGAATTAAATAATGTTGTATTCAATTCTGGTAATATTTATGATGGTGTTTTTTATAATATTACTGCAAAAAATGTAAATATTTATGGTGGTGATTTTAAAACAATTAAAGGAACAACACCAAAATTTAATACCTTTGCTAATAGTACAATATATAATGGTAATTTTTCTAGTAAATGGTGTGGACCAAAATATATTATAAGTAATTTTCATCCTGCAATATTATCATATACTTATGGATATAATGAATTTTCTGATTCAAAAATAAATAATGGTACTTTTAAATATCCTATATTTTATAATTTTAATACAATATATGATGGTGATTTTGAAAATGGATTTTTTTTATCACCAACAGATATTTATAATGGTAAATTTTATGGTGGTTATTTAAATAAAGTAGGAATAAAAATTGGTCCACTAAATTCTTCAATAAACATAAGATCAAATTTATTTAATTCTGAAAAAGTTACAATGAGTAAAGGTTCAATCAGAAGTAAAATACTACTCAATGATTCTGGTGTTACAGAAACAAAGATTTATATAGAATTTGATAATGGTCACAACTTCAACGAATATGATGCTGGTAAAGTTATTAGCTTAATAGGTTTTAATTCACAGGAACTATATAATACAGATTCTGTTATTATTGAAAAAAATAAATATTTTGATTTATCAAAACCAACATCAATGTTAGTTAGTAGTTATACATACGAATATGTAGAACCAATAGGTGATAATTATATAATAATAGAAAAACCATATAAGAGTTGGATGTTTGGAGACACTGGTCTTATTAAGAAAATGGAATGGACAACATTATTACCTCTAGTTGCATCTGCATCAACGGATTATTATAACATATATAATGGTATATTTAATAATTCTAATTTTTTTGGAAATATTAATATTTATAATGGTGTGTTTAATAATGCAACAATGAAAAATGGTATCCAATGGTATAATGGTATATTTGATGGTGGTATATTCCAAAGTCAATCTGGTAAAAGCGATAATATTTGGTATGATGGTCAATTTTATAATGGTGTTTTTGGATTAAATGTACTTGGTCAAAAAGAAACATCGAGATTAACTTTTTTTATTGATAAATGTGAAATTGATAATTCTTCATTAGGTCCTCAAACGAGTACAACATACTTATTAAAAGCTATTTATCCATTAGTTTATAGTAAAGTTGTGAATGAACCAGAAATAATTACCAATACAATTTCTGCATTTTTAACGAGTGATAATACACTTTCACAAGATTGGGTTAGAATGGTAACAGATGATAGATCAAAGAAATATATGAACACTTCAGTTTGGGGCCGTGAAACACCATATGCACAATCTGATATAACTTCAGGTTCAGTTGATTATTTTATATCACCTTATAATTTTGTTTTCAGAATTGATTGTAATTCATATGAATCTAGAATGACTTTGAAAAAAATGTTAGATTTTGTTGCTTCAGATACATCATATAATGTTTCAATAATAAGTCCATCAGATCCAGTAAATATATCAGAAACTATTATGATAGGTGAGACTGTTGTTACATATACAAGTAGAACTTACCGTACATTCCAGGAAATGTTTGGTATGAATTATGATTACGTTGAATATATTATGGGTGCACAATCTGGAAGTACATATCCGATATATATTATTTTCAGATTCAATACAATCAAAGATTTATATGATAATTGTACAGATAGTGAAAAAGAATTATTTGCTCTAAATTTTAGAAATGTTTGGTCAATTGCTAATACAGGTTATTATACTCACCCAATGCCTGTTTTATATGAAATGATGATAGGCGGTGGAACAAGTGATTATGGTAATGAAGATATACAAAAGGTAGGTAAAATGTCTATTAAATTATCAGATGGTACTTATGTCACTAATAATAAATGGATATATGGAACTTGTCCACCACCTTGGTGGATTAGTGGCTCAACAACACCATATATAAATTGGGAAGTAATGTTTACTGAAAATGGAATTACATCTACTTTAATTGATTCCGTAGGAACATATACAAATAGCATCGGTTCAAAAATATCAAATAATGGTATAACCTGTGATGGTTATACGATACCAGAAAATCTTATATCAAGTAGAATTTACGATTCAATTAATAGAAGTGTATATGATGTTGATGAATTATCTACAACAAATTATCAAACACCTTACATGAGAAGAAGATTTACAGAATGGTTATTTCATTACATATATCAACATAAAAATCATTCAGGTTATAATTTCTCATCATCTGGTGTAAGTTTTAGACAAATATATAATGATCAAGTATTAGTAGATCCTAAATTTAATATTGTGAAAGATTTTAGAACACAATTAAATTGTAAATTAAATAATTTAATTTATAATTCACAAGTATTCAAGTGTCAAGTTATTGGTCACGCTGTATATTTTGATAACAATTTTAATTTAAGTGATTATTTTTCAATAGGAGATAAAATATACTTAGAAAATACAACAGTATTATCTGGTGTATACTTAGAAAATACAACAGTATTATCTGGTGGTGTTACAACTTCTTTTGCAGCATTCGCTTTATCATCAAGTCTGCCTGTAGCTGATACAACACTAGATGATGGAGAATATACTATTACAGCAATATCAGGATATAATTATTTAACAAATAGAAGTAATATATTATGGATTACTGGTTTTGGTGTATCAGATACTACTAATAGTTCGGCTAACGCATATATAATGAATCAAGGATTAATAGTACCATATTATTACTATGTAGGTAAAAATGGTGTTTATAGTAATATGATTTCACAATGTAATTCTGAAACATTCTTTCATATGGCACCATATAATAATACTAATACAGGTATAACATTAAATCCAGAATATAGTGAAACAGCAAATACTTTTATATCTTTAAATTATAAAAATCAAACTAATAAATTGGGTATAAGAATGCAACCTATATTCCATACTTATTATCCTGATCCTGGATTTTATGTTAATATACCTAGTTTAGCTACTTCTCAAGTTTATTATCAACATAGAAACGTATATTATTGTGAGGTAACAAAACCTGGTGCTTATTACAGATTAATATTCAAAAATGTTATGCCTTGGAGTTTTGCTACTGGTGATACTTTTCAAAACGCTCAATTACTTCCTTGTTTTTTTGGTGGTATAACTGGAAATTCAAGTTTATCTTCATATTTAAATCCAACAAATATTAAATCGGCTTGGAAATATGATGAAAATTCGACAAATTGGATATCATTAAGTTATTATTCGGATACATCAATAAATAATAAAATTAAAGGTACTTGGAGAGTTGGTAATTCTGGTATTACAGGTGGAAATTTCTATGTAGAAATAATAGATCCTAATTTTAATAATGTGCCCGCATTTACTTTACCAACTGGTCCAACAGGTTATGTTCATGTTGGTATAGAACCTACACCATCTTGTGCTGGAAAGATTGTTAATATTATGTATAAGAATGAAGATGGTGTAATAAAAACTATAAATACTACTATTTTAGATTATGATTTTATAAATAAAGCATATATTTTTGATGTTTCTCCTGCTGGTGTATATATAAATGCTACAGATATTTGGTTAGGTACGAATATGAAATCTTATAATGTATTCAATTTATCTACAGGTTTTACATTGACATCACCTTATACTGTTGCAACACCTTCATTCAATCCTCAAATTTCATATAATGTTCAAAATTGGAATTCAATATCACCATTCTCAATGACTAAATCAACAGTAACATTCCCTAATTCATTTGAAAAATTATCTATTAATCCTTACAGAGATTATTTAATTTCAACAATAATAAAGTATTCAGGTTCAACAATTAATGAATCATCACCAATAAGTGCACAAAGAATTGTTAATATCAATGATATTCCAAAAACAACACCAGTATCGAATGTATATGATTCAACACTTAATAAATTAATTTATAAGGATCTTACACAAGAAACATTAATAGGAGAACCAACAAAAATATATCAAACTTCAACGCCTATTGGATATTCAAGTGGTTGGTCAAATAATGGTAGAAATTATGAACAAGAGAAATCTATTACGGAAGATTATTGGAATAATACACATTTATTAGAAAAAATAACTTTTATAAGAACAAAAACTAGTTCGGTTGAAATACTCACGACTGATAAAATTCAAATTGAAATTTTATCAAATTATAATACAAATATGAGACCTATAATAAAGGAAGTTAATTTTTTAGAGAAAATGTCTGATAATGAATTTAAATCATTGTATCCAAACTATCATATAGATTCTTATTCTGGTATGACAAAATTTGGTGTATACCAAGTAGAAAGCAATGATAGTCAGAATAGGATATGGTCTTATATGAAATCAAATATTGCTAATAATTTACCTAATGATTTAGTTTGGTATTATGGAGACGTAGATTATAGTAATTATCATAATTTTCAAGATGCTGCTTTATTTAGTGTTTATCATTCATACATGAAAAATAACCTATCAAATTATTCAAGTTTTGATATAGACGATGTATTTATGAGATATTTATTTTATGATATGAAAAATTCTTCATCTGGTTACAGTAATATCTACAATAATATATTGACAGAAAATGACAAAGAAAATTTCAAAAATTGGAATAGTAGGGTGCAAACAAGTACACAAAACTTTAATAAAAAAGCAGGAATACAGATTTATTCAAGGAATGTAAGCGCAAATATAAGTGATTTCAAAGATCAATGGTATAATGGTGAGTTTTATGGTTATAGATTCGAAGGTGGTTGGCATGGTGGTAAATGGATTTCAGGTAATTGGTTTGGTTGGAATTTATTAAATACAGATGAAACAACAACAGGTGATACGGCTTTTATAAAACCATCAGATTTTGATTTATCAGCTAAGCAAAAAGTTAATTACGAAACAAATTATACTTTATTAAAAAAGAAGAAAAAATATTATGATATTGCTCCTTGGGATGAAGCAAATAAAAATAATAGTGAAACTATAAATTTACCATTAAGAAAAAAAGATAGATAACTATGAAAATCATTAATTCGATTGTTGATTTTTTCAACAGAGTATTTAGTAATAAATACATTAAAATTACATTAGTTGTAATTATATTAATTTTAATTGTTCTATTATTTAGAACTTGTAATAAATTAAAAGAAGAAAAATTGGATCATAAAAGAGATGTTGCGATGTATGAGAATAATCTTGTTGCAATGAAAGACTCATTAAGAACATATTATGATAAAGAATTGGATAGAATTGTAACTGAAAAAACATCATATCTGATTAAAACCGTTGATGATATGCAAAAATATAATGAGAAATTTTATAATGAATTTAAAAATATGAAAGGAATGGTCGCTGGTATTCAAAGTGATGTTAGTGTTATTGTACCTACTTTAATTAGTGAACTTACAGATATATTTGTAGATCCAAAAGATTCTAATAAATATACAATTCCTTGGAATTTTAATTATAGAGATGAAGGTTTTATACAATCATTATATGGAAGAACTCAATTTAGAATTAATCCAAATACTTGTAAAGCATCTCCATTACAATCAATATTAGATACAAATTATTTTAATATTAGTTTAAGATATTCTTTAACAGAAGAAAATAATAGGTACATTGTAAAAGCATTTTCACCTTCAAAATTGGTTAAATTTACTGAATTAGATGGTGCTTTAATTATTGATAAAGTTATACACGAAGCTAAAACTCCTAATAGATGGGCATTTGGACCATATGCAGGTATTGGTTTAAATACTGATATAAAAGGCGAAAACACGAGATGGGGTTGGAGTGTTGGTTTGTCATTAACATATAATATGTTTGCGAAAACTGAAGGTAAAAAGTCAATAAAAGATCTATTCAAAAATACGACTGAATAAATTAAAATACAAAATTCAATAAACTAAATAATTAATCCCTTATATATTAAAGAAAATTATTTTTTATAATTTTTATGTTAAATTATTGTCAATTTTTAATATATAGTATTAAAATAAATAAATTAGTTAGTGATAGTGATTTAGATAACTTGAATAAGGAACTTGAAGGTACTAGATAGAAATATTTTGGTTTCATGATATAGAAATAAAAAGGTGTGTAGAAAAAACGATTTTTATATTTAATATATAATTAAAAAAATAATGTTTTAATATGAAAAATACATTTGATTTTAAATCTTTTAGAAATTTGAAAAAAGGAAATTCATTAATTACAGAAGATGTTGTAGATATGGGTGTTGATTATAGAATTCGTGGTTTTGATGTACCAAAAACATTAGTTAATGCTTTTAAGAAAAAAGCTAAAGATTCAGGTTACGATATTTCTGGTAAATTCGCTGATACAGAATTAGCTGAATTTATTGCAAAATATATTCAAACTAAATTCTTAACAATTGATAACTTACCTCTTGATGTATTAGGTGATGAATATGCTGGTGTACAAATTCAGACAAAACCTGTTCAAACAGTACAACAAGAACAAACTTCACAAAAACCTGAAGGACAAAATATTCAAGCACAAGTAACTGCTCAAGAAATACCTGCTAAAGAAGGAGGACAAGGTCAAGGTGCGATCCAAGGACAAAGTCAGACACAAGGTCAAGGACAAACCCAAGGACAAAGTCAAGTCTCTACACAGGAAATTTAATCAAACATAAACCCAATCATCTAAATCTTCATTTGGACAGTTGGGTTTATTGTTTAAATTTAATTTAAATAAAATGTTAAAAAGGTTTACAGATTTTACCAATGAAAAAACTTCTATTGCTAAGCCTAGCGATAGTAAAGTTATTGCTATACCAAAAAAAGAAGTTAAATCACAATCAATAGAACCAAAAATTCCTAAAAAAGAAACTCCAAGGTGTCAAGAACCTAAGGAACCTAAAATGGAGAAATTTGAATTTGTTGGTAAGATAGCAAAATTTCCTGGTAATATTAAACCTTCTGTTTCTTTGGTGTTATTAGAAAATAATAAAGTTAGCAAAGAAAAACTGCACTATATTATTAGTGAACAAACACCTGATACTTTAGTTGTTATAAAATATAATGAAAATGCTGAAATCAAATTGACAGAATTTATTACAATATTAATGCAATATTATATGAAAAATGAACAATTAAGACAACCATTTAGTAAAATTGTTGTTGAAGGAACAGAACATTACTCAATAATTAAAAATATTCCAAATATATTATTTGGTGAAAGAAAACTCATTCAAGTAATAAATGATGATTTAGTCAAGTTACTAAAATAAAAAAAACGTTTAACTTAAAAACCACACTCAAAAAGTGTGGTTTTTTATTTTAATATTTTATTTTTTATATATAATAACATAAAAATAATACTAAGTATATGTTAAAGAATTATAGTCTTTTTTCAAAGAAACAAAAAGAAGAATTAAACGAATCTGCTCCAAGAATTCCAAATGATGAGAAATACTGGGCAAAAAAAGGAAAACCTGATAAAAAAGTAGCTTTATATTTTCATGATGATTTAGATGGTATCTATTCAGCTATTGCAATGAAAGGTTATTTAGAAAAAAAAGGTTTTGATATTGTTCAGTATGGTATAGTAAACTATCAAGAAGGTTGGACAACAACAGTATTAGATCCAAAATTAATTAATATAGCATTAGACTATGCAGAAAATGTTGAAAACATTGATGTTTATATCGACCACCATGGTGAATTTAAAGAAGGTGAAAATAAAGGTAAACCAACAGCAGTAAAAACAAAAACATCTTCTGCATACGAAGGTATTATGGATCAATTAGGTCTACCAGTTGATGGAACAGTTGTTAATGTTATTGACATGGTTGACTCTGCAAAATATGACGATTATAAAGTTGATGTTAAAAGTATTATAAATTTCGATTTTAAACAATTCAAAAATAAATTGGAATTTGCAGCAGCGTTTAATCAATTATTAAAAAGAAGTGACCATAAGACTTTTATTGAAGTTGTCGCTAATTGTAAAGATATTAATCCTTCAGTTTACAACATATTTAGATTATTTAGAATTTTATATCCAGCAAACAACTTAAACAATATTGAAATTAAAAAATATGCTCAAAATGCTGGATTTTTAACAGATGATGGAAAACCAGATGTTAAAGCTTTTATTGAAGATATTAAAAGGAAAAATCCAAAAGTTATGAGAGAATTTGAAAAAGACTTTTTAGATGATGCTTATTGGAGATTAGGTCAAATGAAATCGAGAGTTTGGGGTGGAGATCAATATGGTGCAAAACAATATATTGATTCACAAGAAACATTTAAAAAATTATTCTGTACTACAGGTAAAGGTGGAAACCCAAAAGTTCATATGCCAGGTTATCAAATCATTGGCAACTTGTGTTTTGTGCCATCTGGTACTTGGGCAAATGCTTTAAGAGCAAGAGCAATATTAGAACGTGATTTAGAATCTGATGAAAGAATTCCACTTATTAAATATAATGTTGCCAAAAATAGTCCTTTATATGAAGATTTAAAATTAAGAAATGGACAAACTAGAGAATTAGTCGGTGATATTAAAAAATCAACTGCAGTTGAAGCAACATTAGTTGTAAAACAAGATGTTACAGATAATGAAAAAATTGAAGGTATTAGAGGTGTTGTAGTTGTTGATGGTGATAATGTTGTTTTTGAAGCTAAACAACCAATATTCTGGATATTATTACAATATGGAAATACATTACAAGTTGCTACACTGCATAAATTTGATTTATATGTTAAGGAATATTTACCAAAATTAAAAGATGGTACAACTATTGATGATTTAGGTAAATACTGTGATAACCTATTATGTAATTTTATTAGAAATTTTGGATACAATAAAAATTATATACCTGAAATGACTACAAAATCTGGTGGACACAAAGGTATTGGTTCAATTAGTAATATCTTTGGTGAAGTTCAAAATCCAGATTTATTATTAGCCGTTGAAGATTGTGAAGGCGGTAAACAATATCAATTGCCAGACAGTGCAAGAAAATTAATGAAAAAATATCAAGGTGTTAAATTTTTAGATATGATAAAAAATAAAATGATTTCCGACTTATCGGGTATTAAATTTGATATAACTATTCAGTGGGGCGATCCTGATGAAAAACCAGCACCAAAACCTAGAGATGAAGATATGAATAAAAGGGTTTTGAAAAAAGATCAAATCAGAAAAGTACAAGATGTTGAAAATCAATATAAGAAATGGAAAGAAGAAGACATTGCTCAAATAAATGCAAATTTAAAATAAATAAAGACTTTATTTTTTACAAAAATAAAATTTATTAAAAACCACTTTACTAGATGTAAATTAAAAACCTGAAATATATCCGTTTTTGTTAGATAATATGATAAATTGGTTCGCTTTAACAATCTTTAATTTTTAATATATAATTAAAAATAAATCTTATATCTATGAAAAAAACATTTCAATGGTTAATACTAACTAAATATGGAAGATTAGTATTGGCTTTATTTTTTACAGTATTGTTTCAAGTATTAAGTGATCAATTAGATAATAACACCTTAGGTTGGATAGGACTTGGATTTTTTGCTTATATTATAGTTTTTACATTATATGTAATAGTATATGCTTGGATAATAAATCCTATAAAAATTTGGAAAGAAAATAAAAAATTAAAATGATAATACTTACAATATTTTTTATATTAATTGCTGGTATTTTTAAAGCTATTATGGATACCTTACAATTTCATTTTGATAAATCTATATTTATTAATAATAACAAAAATTGGTGGAATCCATCAATCAGTTGGAAAAATAAATATAAAAATAACGATCCTAAACAAGGTCCGAAGTTTTTTGGATCTACTACATTTTTAGTAAGTTTAACTGATGCTTGGCATTTCTTCCAAATGTTATTTCTAACAAGTATTTTCTTAGGATTGGTATTCTACATACCATTTTTCTCAGTTAGTTATACTTGGATATTTGATTTTGTTATTTATAGAATAATTTTTAGTAGTTCTTTTAATTTATTCTATGATTACTTATTAAGAAGTAAATCATCTTTTTAAAGACTTTAATACTTGTTCCTGAATATCTGATTCTGATAATTCAGGATACTTATCTTTTATTGATATATAGAGTTCATGTGATTCCTTTTTTAATTTATTTAATTTATCAAATAATGGATTTAATTTATTTACAATTTTATTAATATTTTTATCTATTTCTGCTAATTGTTCTTTCAAATCTTCTTTTGCTATTTCAACAGGTTTATCTTTATTTTTATCAACGTATATCTTATTTTCTTCCATAATAATTTCTATTCTTTTCTTATAGGAAGAAATTTCTTTTTCCTTTTCACCAATTTCATTAATTATTGCAATAAAATTTTCTCTAATTCTGTTTGCTTCATTTAAATATCTTTGATTTATTTTAATCATATTATTTAACTTTTTTTAATATTGTGAAAGAATAATCATAAGAATGTGTATCATCCTTACATAATTCTTCATGATTTAATATTTTCCATTGATAATCAAATATAACTGGTGCATATGTATCGCCTTCAACATCAACATGAACTGTTGTCATATAAATCTTATCTACGTAAGGTAGAAATAATTTGTAAATCATTCCTCCACCAATTATAAACGATTCATCATTATAATTTTTTACAAAATCCAAAACCTCATTCACAGTTTCTAACACAATTACACTTGGGTCAGGTGAAAATGTTGGATCATCATTACACAATACTACGTTTAATCTATTAGGTAATGGTTTATTTGGTAAAGAATCATATGTTTTTCTACCCATTATGACTATTTTATTGCTAGTTAATTTCTTAAATAACTTTAAATCATTCGGTAAATGCCATAATAACTTATTATCTTTACCGATAACACCATTATCTGATGTTGCAAATATCATTGATAAACTTCCCATTATTTAATATCGCTTTCTTTTGCTGGTATATATCCTTTTGATTCTGCTATTTCAGGAATCATATCGATAACCTTACCTTTTTTATCTAAATATTTAAATGTTAATTTTCCAGTTTTTGTTGGTTTGCCAGGAATAAGCACGATTGTATCTTCTTTTGAATCAATATTTTCATTAAGTTTTGATTTTTTATTCTTTGGAACATTTTTAATAGCTCTTTTTTGATTTTGATTTTCTTTTTCTATCTCTTCATCTGGTAGATAACCATAAATATTCTTATAAAGTTGATTATATATTTCTTTCTTAATGTTTTTAAAATCATCAAGGAAAGTTTTAAATAATTCATCCGCATAGAATTGTATAATATCACCTTCAAAACCATCAGCTATTACTTTTATAAAATCTGGTTTAGAAATCTTATCTTTTATTTCTAATTTTATTGTAACATTATGATTTCTTTTGAATTTCTTAAATATGGCTATTGTAGGATCTTCACCTTGAATTTGTTGTTGTGTTATGTTGTTTACAGTAACTTGTGTTGCATTCTGTTCATATGGATAAACAGTTTCATCAACTATAACCTTTGGATTTTTTAATGGTTCTATATTTTGATATCCTTTACTTATTCTATATTTTCTTATTTTATCTTCATAAGGATCTTTACCAGTTAATTCTATTTGTTGTTGTCTGAATATTTCTTGCGTTTCGGTCAAACCATTTTCATTTAAAACAACTTTTGGTTGTGGTTTTTCCAAATTCTTAACAAGTTGATCAACAGCTTTATCATCATTTTCATCAACAAAATTAGCTTGAATATTTGTTCCCATATGTTTGTATTTTTCTAATAATGTTTGCTTTTCATTATCTAAATTTCTAACCTGAATTCCAGGATTTTGTTGTTCTTGAGCTGATAAATCTCTAACAACAACTCTCTGTGATTCAGGAGCATCTACATATTTAGATGTATCTATTTTCATCAAACCATCAATACCTTTAATATTAGCTAACGAACTTGTTGGATTTAAAAAATCGATAGGATCGACTGGTACATTTGGACCAGAATTAACAGCAACATTTTCTACTATTTGTTGTTTTGGTGGATTTACTTGAATTAAAGTTTTTTGGTTTAAAAATGACTCTGCATCCATAGATTGGTTTGAGTTTACAGCGGCATATTTTTGTGCAAAAAGTTGTTTATCTATTTTCATACCATTGTTTAGAATGTAAAAATTACCTTCATCAGACATAATTCTTACAATTTCTTTTGTTTCAACATGAATAAATTGATTCATATATTAAATTATTGTTTTTTAGTTATATTTCATTTTATTTTAAAAGTTTTCAACTTTTACATTTTATATATAATGGAAATAAGAACCAAATAATATGTATATTTATAAATTTAAAGAATTTATTACTGAATCAATATCTGAACCGATTCCAGAATTAAATAAAAAATCAAAAAATATGATTTTTTTACTTGGTGCACCTGGTGTAGGAAAATCTGAATTTATAAATTATTTTTTGATTCCTAAAATGAGTAACTATAAAATATTTGACCCAGACAAATATTCTGATTATCTTATAAAAATTAGTAAAGAACCAGTTATAAGAACACAAAAAGAAAAATATCAAAAATTTCAAGATATCAAAAAAACAATAAAAAGATTACAAACAGAATATGATATTCCAATTGAATTAACTGATGAAGAAATAATGGATATTATAAATAAGAATATTTGGGTTAAAGACATTGATAGATTAATTGATATACATCTTAATAATTTTATGACTACTAATAAATATTCTGATATAATATTTGATACAACTGGTAATAGTTTTAATAAGATTAAAAAATATTTTGAAATGGCTAAAGAAAATAACTATAATATAATATTTATAAAAATAGTGGCTGATGTAAAAACTGCAGTATTTTCAAATCTAAAAAGAGGAAGAAGAGTTCAAATTGATTATCAATTAGATACAATTGAAAGGAGTTTTGAACTTGAAAAGAAATATATGGATTTAAAACCAAATGCTTTTTATGTCTATAATAGAGATACTAATATTTTATCAAAATATGAAAATAATAAACTGATAATTAAAAAACAAAAATTAATAAAAAAGTAATATGGCAAATCTAAGATATAAAGAATTAAAATTTGAAGGTAAAACCTACACAAAGAAATATCAAATAGATGAGATATTGTTAGAAAATGGTTTTAATTGGTTTCTTGATGCAGAAATAGAAAATGCTAGAATAGAAATTATGAAAGAAACATTAATTTTCAATGCTGGTATATGGTATAATGGTGTATGGGAATATGGCGTAATTCGTGATATTGATTGGAGAGCAGGCACATTTAAAAACGGTGTTATTTATAATGGTATTTTTAAAAGAGTGACTGTTGAAAGGGGTATTATTTTTAATGGTACATTTTTAAAAGGTGATATTTTATTTGCAGATATTAGAGGTGGTGAATTTAAAGATGTTAATATATCTAAAAATGTAAATCAAACAGAAAAAACACAACAACCAGAAACACAAATTCAAACCCAGATTCAAGGTGAACCAACAATTCAAACTCAAGGTAAGATTCATGGTCAAACAGGTCAAAAAATTCAAACTCAAATTGAGGAAAAATATAATCCAAGAGTGATGAAATATGGAAAATTTATAAATGAATTGTTTCTTGGTGGTAAACTTAATGAAAATGACAATCCAAATTTAATAGTTGTGGATAATGGTGATAGATATATAATAAATAAAATGAACTTGGAAAGAAAATTATACAGATTCTTTCGTGAAAATAATAAGATAGAAGAAGGACACAATAATAATGAAATTCTAATTACATATGAATATGAAGCATCTGGTACTAATAATCCAAAAGATATAGCAGATGCTATGGAATATTTAGAAAATTTACCTGGAGTTGAAACCGTCATTCATAGAATGGGATTTTATTTTGAAATTACATTTGATAAACAAGTTGAAATAAAATAAAAATTATGAAATATTTCCCAAAATAAACTTTTGCATTTTTATTCATATAAATTAAATGAATGTTATCAAAATAAATGATATAGAAATTCTTGAGGATGGTAACCGTTATTATATTTTAAATGGTTGGAACAATACCTGGTTCTAAATTCAGCAAAACAACAACAAAGACTTTCAATGTCGCTTCATATCCATCAACGATTATATCAAAAATAAAATATTGTAGTAATAATTCAAATTTAAGAGAAGAAAAATTAAAGAGATTACTAAAGAAACCCAGTAGGTTAAAAAGAATTTTTAATAAAATTTTTTAATACTAAAAATATACCTTATTTTTGTATTATCAAATAATTAAAAAAATGAAAAATATGGATTCAACATATGAAAAAATGAAAAAAGCAAGAGAAATTGCCTTAAAGAACGCAAAAATAATTTTAGCAGAAGCAGGAATAACTGAAAATAATGAATATTACTCAATTAGATTGTATGAAATGCAATTTAAGATATATCATGAACTAAAATTATGCTTAGATATACATACGGAATAAGTAAAATGAAAAAACAAAAGATAAATTTTACACAAAGATTCAAAAATATTAGGTTATTCAAAAAACCACAACAACAAAAATGTTTTTTACTTGCTATTATGCACAAGTTTTTTAAACCAGTAATTTTTTGGGAATGGACTGATATTGCACTATGTTTAAGAATATATCAACAAACAAAATTTTCTAATTATTACATAGGAGTTGATATACAAGTATTGTGGCTCAATATATGGGTACAATGTTTAAAAAAAAACAAAACTTGAATAATACACAGGAACAGAAATGCAATAAAAAACCACTCATATGAGTGGTTTTATATTTTTGATTAGTAAATGCCTAATAATACATATCTTCCCAGTAATCTGCAACGAACTTAACAGTAAGTGATTGTAAGTCTGTTGATGACCAGTCCATATCTTCCCAACCACTAAAGTTAGTGATTTGAGCATTATGATATGTTACTCTTCTGATAACATGTCCTTCTTTATCGTGAGCATGGACAATAATATCAGAAATAATATTTTTCTTATAATGTACTGAACCATCTTCATTGTTCCATACAAGATCATACCAGTCTTTCATCATTCTAAATGTCATAACTTGATAGTCTTCATTAACATTCATGTTGAAATTAATATCCACGCTGGTATCAGTCTTATCAGGAAATGTTAAGAATAATCTAGTTGAATATTTAAATCTTTGAGTTTGTGTAGCGATGTCAGGATAAGTTGGAAATTTAACTGTTGTTGTATTTTCAAGTAATATCGTTTCATAACCTGGATGTAATGCTTGAATCGCAGGTGGTAAAATGATAACTACTTCATACAAATTTTTATAAACTGGTTCCCATATTTTATTATGGGAGTTTATATTCGTAAAATGAGCTAATGGCATATTTTTAAAAATTATTTTTTGTATACATTATATATAAATTATTACAACTTCATTTTTTTAATTTTTTGAGGGATCTTTTAAATCCCTCAAAAAATCAAATTATTATGCAAATCCACCAGATTCAATATCACCTTTCTTCAGGATTGTGATATTATTTGTAATAATACCCATACCTTTAATAATTTCAACATATGTATCAAGAACACCCATTTGTAAATCAATGATATAGTTTGTATTATTTGTTCCATCAATTACGTTTTTAAAGTTATATAAAGCGTCTCTGTCTTGCATATCTTTACAGATTTTATCAGCCCTATATTTAATTTCATTTCTGATTTCAGGAGTATTAAATCTCCATTGGTATCTTAACAACATATCATATAGTGCATTTTCAAGTTCAATTAAAACTTCTCTTGAATGGATTAAACTTAATGAACTATATGGAAATACTTGTGCTGTTGATTCTGAGTTGATGCAGTATCCATTATTAAGAACTTTAACAATTGGATTAAGATTCATTTGATATAAGTTTTCTAAATCTTCATTTGTAAAATCCATTTCAACGCCTGCTATGTCTATTACTCTACCGTGAGAAACACCAGCGCAAATTGTCCAAGGTTCAACTAAACTTGATGTTGATATGAATTTATTCATATAAGTTGTTGCTACCCAAGCTGCTGGTGGAACATCTTTTTGAATACCTTGATCATCAATTTTTACATATGGGAAGAAGTAACCAACACAAGAACGTCCAACACCAGAAGCAAATGAATATAGAAATGAAGGATTCTTTGTTTCATCACCACCTGATCTTAAATAAGCAGTATTCAAAGTTCTATCATCATTAACAAATGATGGATTTGAACTGTTTTTAAATGTTCTAACACTTGGTGCATTAATGAAACCAAAACAGTTTAATTTCATTCCACAAAGATCAACTAATTGTTGTTTTGAATTTGCTGTCAAACCTAAACCAAACGAATCAATCAAATATCTCCAAGAAATCCTATTCTTATTTGCAAGACCTTTAGCAAGATTTGTTGTTTTAGCTATAACATCAAGTATTGATGATTGTCTTTCTTCAGTTCCATTTGGAATTGAATCAGGATGAATTGTGAAAGGAATAAGTTTTATACCTTTGTATGTATCAACATACTCATCAATTTGAGGATATACTGTTGTTTGATAATCATAACCACCTCCTACTTTATCGATTTGTTCAATCTTAATAGGAGCATCCGTTTTAATAATTTTCAAATCAGTGTTATTTGAATCAATAGTTACACTAATAACTCTTGTTAATTTTCGAGGATCAGCACCATATAATTCACCACCTGCTTCGTATAAACTTTCATCATAATATGCTTCTAAAAAATCACCTTTTACGATTTCTGAATATCTGTTTTTATCTACTTTGATTTCATAAACCAAATTAGGTAATTTAGATTCATCTAATGATTCAATTTCAACTGTTTGTTTGTAACTTGATTCATTTGACCAGATAACAAGTTGTTCACCGTAGTTTGAAACCCAGTTAGTAATAGGTTGTGGTGAAACTCTATCTTCTGCCATAAAATCAATATACATTGTATCAACACCTTGAATCCAAGATTTTAAGTAAATCTTTGTTGTTGAACCGGTATCGTTATATTCATAACCATAATCCCAGTTATTGATTATGCCATTGTAAATATCAAGGTATATATCTGAATATTTACCGATTACACCATGTCCACTCAAACTTAAATCTTCAATTGGTGCTAATGAACTCCAAACTCTTGAAGTTGATGTTGTGCCAATCATAAATTCATTATCAAGGTAATAAATTAACCATTTATAAGGATTTGTGTTATAAAATTGAGTATAAGGATATGTTCCTGTATTAATTGTAATGCTTGCATTATAAGTTGTTGAGTAATCTGTAAATGTTGCTCCAATGATAGGATATTTATATCCTGTAAGATTATTAATAATAACACCTTTACCATCATCAAGATAAGATTCCATTTCATTATAAGCGGCTCTATATCTTAATTGAATATAATTTTTAAGACTTGCTACACCAAGAGTATTGCCGAATGTTAGAATAGCATAATTTACATTATTTACTGTATAACCGCTAAGTGTAATATCTGTTAATGGTAAATAACCAGTACTATCAATTGTTACAGGTGTATAATCGCAAAGGATTGCAAAATCTGTTTGACCTGTGCCTGGTGTTGCACCTGATATAATATGCAAATGAACATAACCTAAAATGATAGCATCGTTGTAATCTATTGTAAAATCAGGTAATTCTGCAGTGCCATTATTAGATTGAACACCTTTCAAAATATGAACTTCATCACTTCCTTCAGTAAGGTATAAAACATCATATCTTTCGATACCTGCTGAAATTGTGTTGATTGTTAAAGGTTCAAATTGATATTCAGTCAAACCAGTATTAAGAGTGTATTGAGCACCGCCGAGATTGAAATATGAGTTAATACTTGTATCAATTTCAATAGTTGCTCTTTGGATATATAATCCTGAAGGTACTGTACAACTATTATTTGTACAGAATACTATTGGAGAACCGCCTCTTGTTTCTGATAATGAATACCAACCATCGTTTGTTGAAGCGTCTTCAATGTAATAAATTTTATATGCTTCTAAACCTGCATAATCTTTGTTAAGATATACAGCATCACCAGCAACGAATGCTTTATGATAAATATTTACTGGAGGTGTATCAAAATCAACTGATGAAGCATAATCTGTACATAACCAACTCTTACCTGATGAATAAGCCGCTATTGTTATGTTAATCAAAGTTGAACCTGTGTCACCGATTGTTACATCATTAACATACCAGTTTGTTTTTGAACCAGTTCTACTGTTCTTTAGAGCAAAAGGATTTGATAACACAGTACTGTGATTACCAAATACATTATTATGTGCATCTAGTGATGTTTGAGCATAAGCCAATGATTCAACAATAGATTCTTTATAAGATAAGAAATCTATTGATGTATTTTCTAATCCTACAATACCATCACCAATAATATCTATTTTACCAGTTGGATAATCAGAATCTAATAATATGCTTTCATTGTAAGCACAGAAAAGACCAGTTTTATCTGTGTTGTTATTGATAATAGTTTTGATATACATATCTCTACCGTCAATATCTTTGAAATAAGGAATTAATGAACAATCATAGTAAGCAGCGACTGTTACATTTGTTTCATTAACAAAATCTTGTACTTTAGTTTTGTCTAAACCTTCTGATGTAAAATATTGTCCCCAAGTTGCATCAACTGAAAGATTGTCATAATCTGTCCAATCACCCATAACAACTAATACTGAAACCATATAATCAGAAATCCAATCTTTTGGATGAATGTATTGTGGAACTTTTGTTACACCACCATACCAATCTTCTGCTGTCACATCAAAACCTGTAATACTAGACTTATATAAGAAAACTGTTATAGTTTTTTCACCTAAGTTTGTAATATGTAAAAGTCTGTTATTGTCAGGTGTTGGATCATTTATATAATCTAAAAATGATTCATCATCTCTTATCCAAAAATCTTGTCTGTTAAAAATTCTTGAATAAGGCATTTGTTTTGTTGCAGCATTATTATATGATGAAGCACAAGATATTGATTTCCAATTTAATTTATCTCTTGTATCATTTGTACTTAATAAATTAAGTGCCCAAATTGGACCACTTTGCAACATTTTCAAACATGTTCTGTGGAAGAATGAACCTTTTCTTTCTAAACCCCTATCAATATCACCGAAAATAGTAATAAAATCATTTGGATTTGTAATATAGATTGGTCTATTTACAGGTCCTTTTTTAGAAAAACCTGGTACTAAATTAATTAGCACATTTTGTACTGGTAATTCTATAATTGAGTTATCGATCTCGTTTATAAAAATACCTGGTCTTTTGTATCTTCCTAAATCTTTTTCTTGAATTGGCATAATTTACTTTATTATTTTTTATTATACTTATATATTAATTATGAAAAACCACTTTTTTTGTTCATTTATGGTTTTACATAACTATATATTAAAAAATAATTAAAAATTATAGTAAACTATCAAGATGTTTTCGGAAGATTATATTTACTTCTTCTTTGTATTTAACTGGAAAACAGATAGAATCATGAACAGTGAATAATTTAATTTGTGGAAACTTTTGTTTTATTTCTGTAACAACCTTGTTAAAGATAAATTCACTTTCTAATAATTGTAATTTATGACTCAATTCTTTATATGAGTTGGAAAAATATTTGAAATCTTTAATATATTCACATATACCTGGATATAATTTTTTGAAAAGTCTTGTTTCTTCATTGGATCTATCAACATTATTACCAAATAATACTTTATACATCATAACTTTAGCTTGATCTCTTGTTTTTATTTTATCTGGAAATTTTTGTAATATTTCATCATATATTAATCCATTTTTTACAGAATCAACATATCTGCGCATTTCGTCATCAAAAGTGTCTTCACCATGTTCATTTTTAATAGCAACTGCAAAAAAGAAAGGTTGTGAGTTTTTAATATCAATTTCTTCGATTTCTTGCCCATCTATTGTTAGAAAATTTTTTCTTATGTGTTTTTTTAAAACAGTAAAGTTTGTATGTAATCTACCATAAGAATCAAATTTAAAAAATATATAACCACTGTTTATACCATCTATTGCACCAACATTTCTAAAATATTTTTCTAATTCTAACGTTTTATCATTTTTTCTTTCATTCAACCATTTATATGCGGCTTCATAATCAATTTCAACATGATATAAATCATCTATGAGTTTTTTTCTAAGAGATAAGTTAATTGGACTCTCTTGTTCTGATGTAAATGTTCTCAAAAGATAATCTTTACTATGTTTTTTTAATAAAACTTTATCTGTTACTTTATGTTTAATTACATCTAATATTGTAATGTTTAATTTATATGTTTTTGCTTTTTTACCTACATAATAATTAGATATAAGATTCATAAAACCTTTTTCTAATAAATAATCTATATAAATGTTATAGGTCTTACCATATTTCTTTCTTAATATAGTAGACCATAAATTATGATTTAACTCATTATTAAAAAAGAACTTTAATATGAGTTCATGCATTATATTTATAAGGTAATCGTTTTTTAGGGTATAATTCTTGTAAATTTGGGTTTTTTGTTCAGTGAGATATACAAAATCTCTTGGAAGAAATTGCCATAAATAATCTTTTTCATCTCTACACATTCATATGCGATTCGTTTTGTAATTTTATATGAAAATAGTAATAAAGTTTATCATTTTTTTTTATTATAAAAATCACTTTATCTTTGTATAAATAATAATTTAAATGAATTGTATGATAACATTTATAGTAATAATCTGCATATCTGCTGGGATAACTGGATTAGCAATTTTATTAAAGAATACAAAACGTATTAAAGAAATGAAATTTGATGTTGGTGAAGTAGTTAATATTAGTTCTAATATTCGTATTGGTAAAATTATTGAAGATAAAGGTGATTATATCAGAATTGAAGTTGAAGTACCAAAACATTTAGTATCAAAATTAAAATAATTAAACTTTTTAAAAATTTGAATGTAAATACAAATACATAAAAATTAAAAATTATGGAAATGGACGAAAAAGAAAGCATAAGTGCAAATAAAGAGAGTATATTAGTACAATTTTCTACTGATATTACAGAATTGGCAAAAGCTGATTTGCTTGACCCTGTTATTGGTAGAGAAAAAGAAATTGAAAGGGTTGCTCAGATACTTTCACGTAGAAATAAGAATAATCCTGTTCTTATTGGTGAGCCTGGTGTAGGAAAATCTGCAATCGTTGATGGTCTTGCACAACTTATTGTCAAAGGTGAATGTCCTACAAACCTTTTAGATAAAAAGATTTTATCTATTGAAATGAGTTCACTTGTTGCTGGTACAAAATATCGTGGTCAATTTGAAGAAAGAATGAAAGCCATTATTGATGAATTGAAAAAAAGAAATGATGTTATCATTTTTGTGGATGAACTACACACAATGGTTGGAGCTGGTAGTTCGTCTGGTTCACTTGATGCGGCTAACATTCTTAAACCTGCACTTGCAAGAGGTCACATTCAGTGTATTGGTGCAACCACATTTGATGAATACAAAAATTCTGTTGAAAAAGACGGTGCTCTAGAACGTAGGTTTCAGAAAGTTATTATTGAACCACCAACAGCAGAAGAAACAAAGGTTATTCTTCATAACTTAAAAGAACGTTATGAAGACTATCATAATGTAAGATATACTGATGAAGCAATTGAACTCTGTGTAAAATTAGCCGACCGTTTCATTTTTGAACGTGCTTTTCCCGACAAGGCAATTGACATCCTTGATGAAGCAGGATCACGTGCACAAATTAGCAAATCTATACCAGAACACATTAAGCAAATGAGTGCTGAAATTAAGGAAGTTATTGCTCTTAAACAATCATCTGTTAAAGCACAAGATTTTGAAAAATCTGTTATTTATCGTGATAAAGAGAAAGAACTTAAAAAGAAACTCGAAATTGCAAAAAATGAATGGAGAGAGAAAATCGCCCTTAACGCACAAGTAGTTGATGGTGATGAAATCAGAAAAGTGGTTTCTATGATTTCAAAGATACCTGTTGAAAAAGTTTCAATTAACGATGCTAAAAAATATCTTGAACTAGAAAATATTTTGAAAAAAGAAATTGTAGGTCAAGATGAAGCAGTTTCATTAATTTCAAAAGTACTTAGGCGCAATAAAACTGCTATATCCAATCCAAATAAACCTATCGGAACTTTTATGTTTTTAGGTAATACTGGCGTAGGTAAAACAGAAACAGCAAAAGTAATTGCAAATGAAATTTTCGGACCTAATTCTCTTATTAGAATCGATATGTCCGAATATTCAGAAAAAATATCATCATCAAGACTTACTGGTGCGGCACCTGGTTATGTTGGTTATGAAGAAGGTGGTCAATTAACTGAAGCTGTAAGACGCAAACCTTTTTCTGTTGTTTTATTTGATGAAATTGAAAAAGCACATCCTGATATTTATAATATACTACTTCAAATTCTTGATGAAGGTCGTTTAACTGATAATACAGGTCGTGTAGTTAATTTCAAAAACACAATTATCATTATGACTTCAAATGTTGGTGTAAAAACTGCCCAAGCGCTTGGTAAAGGTATAGGTTTTACTACTTCTTCAACTCTAAAAGAAGAAGAAATAATTAAAAATAACATTATGAAAGCATTGAAAGATAAATTTGCACCAGAATTCTTAAACCGTATTAATGAAATAGTTATTTTTAACCAACTAAATGAAGATAATATTAAGGAAATAGTTAAAATTCATTTAAATAAATTGAAGAAACGTATTGATGATATTGGATACATTCTTACTTGGACTCCTTCAGTTATTGATTACATTTCAAAGGAAACTTACAACCCTATGTATGGCGCAAGACCTGTAGAAAGAGGTATTCAAAAATTAATAGAAGATATGATTTCAGAAGAACTTCTTAGAAATGAACCAACTACAGGTTCTAATATAAAAATACAATATAATAAGAAAGATAACAAACTATTTGTTGTATTTGATAATAAATTAAATATTAATAAAAATTAAAGGTTTTTAAAATTCATATGACAAAAGAAAATCTAGTAAAGTGGTTTTTAAATAAATTTAATTCTTGTTATAAAGTAAAATATATAGATTATCCAAATTCTATATTTTATTATTATGATCCACAATTTATTAGACAAAATAAATTAGCTAGAATTATGGGTGAAAATATTGAATATCCCTCAAAAGCTTCTGGTGTAATTCTTTTTGAACAGGATTTAAAAAATAAATATTTTTATTGTAGTTATAATGAAATATGGTCTTTTTTTATAACTAATTTTAATACTAATTATAATGAAATCCAATCTTTAATTAAAGATATATTAGAAAAACATTGCAAAATTAAAGGGTTTACACCTCACGAAGACTTATTTGTTCCAGGCTATTTATTAGAAAAACATTGCAAAATTAAAGGGTTTACACCAAAATTGCAGGCGACACTACCGATCCTTATGATTAGAAAAACATTGCAAAATTAAAGGGTTTACACCTTTGTATTCCATAATTTTTTAGTGTTTCTAATTAGAAAAACATTGCAAAATTAAAGGGTTTACACCTTTTGAACAACAAATATACAACGCAAAATTAAAGGGTTTACACCTTAAAGCACTCGTCAAATAGTTCAGCCATTATTAGAAAAACATTGCAAAATTAAAGGGTTTACACCTAACATTGTTGCACACTTATATTAAAGAGTTTATGACAAAAGAAAATCTAGTAAAGTGGTTTTTAAATAAATTTAATTCTTGTTATAAAGTAAAATATATAGATTATCCAAATTCTATATTTTATTGTTATGATCCACAATTCATTAGACAAAAGAAATTAGCTAGGATTACGGGGGAAATATTGAATATCCATCAAAAGCTTCTGGTATAGTTCTTTTTGAACAGGATTTAAAAAATAAATATTTTTATTGTAGTTATAATGAAATATGGTCTTTTTTTGAAAACAATTTTAATACTAATTATAATGAAATCCAATCTTTAATTAAAGATATATTAGAAAAACATTGCAAAATTAAAGGGGTTACACCTCAGTGTATTTCTATAATGATTTTGGATTATTAGAAAAACACCGAGGAGTGTTTGCAGCATTTACTTTATTTGATTAGAAAAACATTGCAAAATTAAAGGGGTTACACCGATTTACGTTGCGGCAAGTATATATAATTATTTTTATGTTTAACCTTAAATAAATTTGAGATTTCAACAAAAAAAAAAAAACAAGATAACGGATTGTGGGGAATGCCTATGCAATTAGTAAAATTGGACAAAATAGTTATGAATAAAAGTGAAGAGAAGTTGATAAAATTTAGTGCCATTGTTATTGGCATTGCAGAAGCTTATAGAGATGAAATCTTTGAAATATTTTGGAGTGATGAAAACGGTTTTTTTGTGAAATTGAGCAAAAGCGGAATAAAGAAAATTAGATACGATGATTATAAATTAGAAGATAATGTTCTTATGTGGGTTGGGCAGCAGTGTTTTTGTCGGACTAATAAATTTAAAAAAAATGAAAGATAAAAAAGTATTTAAAGCGGTTTTAGAAGCGTTGGTTTTATACCTGGCAAAACGAATGTTTTTGTTGCTTTAAAAAAAAACATGTTATTCCTGACATAAAATTCTTTCTAATTTTTGGCTCTACTTATATTTTTAATGAAATTCAATTCAGATATATCATTAAATAGAAATATTTCATTATCTTTTAATGTTGAAGTTGTATCAACATACACAGTCAAACCAGCAATAGAACCAATATGATTACTACTACTTGGTGATGTTATATAAAACCCAGGAGAATCATATAAGTACTCAAATATAAGAAAATTTACACAAGTATGTTATTACATAATTTACCATTTTTGATAGATACCTCATTATTAGCTCTAATTATTCTAGTTATAATTCTTCTTGCTATAGTTTGATGTGTATCATAATATGTAGATTCATTTACAGAATCAATATCTATTTTGTGTATTTCCATTTTCTTGATTATTTTTTATACTCTATATTATATTTATTGAAATATCTATTAAATGTATCAGACACAATTCTTTTTAATTTATTTATTTTTAATTAATTGTTAATGAACTGATACCATCTTTTGATTTTTGAACTTCAATCAAAACATCAAAAGGTACAGTATGAACGTGCTCAATAATAAGAATCTTATCAATCTTTTTCTTCATATCCAACAACATATCATTAAACTTATCAACCATATGATTTTTGAGTTTCATCATAACTTCATCCAACATTAAAAGATTTGGTTTTGATTTATTGTTTATTGTTCGTAACGCCATTTTCAATGCAACCGCACCAAAGGAACGTTCAGAACCAGAACTTTCTAGTAAGTTTTGTATAGCCCAAGGCGAATTTTTCATATACATCTTTAAATTCAAGAATTCATCAAAAAATACTGAAAAATCAACATTACTAAGCATATCATCTAATTCAATATTGATAAGATCCTTAGATTTTTGTAATAAGAAAGTTGGTATACCATCACGGTGTACACATTTCATATATTCTTTTAATATCTCATCTCTCTTAACTTGTTCTTGATACTTTTTAATTCTGTTCTGAATATCTTGAATAGTTTGTTTTGTTACTGCTGCTTCTTTCATAACATCAGCCAATCTTTCTGTGTACTCAGTTTTCTCTGTATTTAATGCTGATAATTTTTCATCAAATTCATTTATAGCAATTTCTATAACTTTATTTTCATCAATATATTTAAGTTGTTCATAATACTTATCAATTTTTGTTTTAGCGTTCTCTATAGTAAGTTTAATATTTTCTATTTTTAATACCAATTCTTTATTTTCTTGAACTAAAGTTTCATAAGTTTTTACTTCTTCTTTAATTTTTTCAATTTTAGATATTTCATCTTGAACATTAAACTTTTTCGTTTCTTTATCTTTAATATTTTGTTTCAAAGATTTAATAGTTTCTTCACTTGTTTTAATTGATATTTCGGATGTTGTCCTAATTTTAAGACCCATTTCAATATTTGATTTCAATTCAGGAACATTTTCAAAATTATTGCTTTTTATTTCTTCACAAATATTATTGATTTGATCTATTTCAGCTTTCTTTTTTTCTAATTTATCTTTTATATTCTTTTCAATATCTTTAATATCTTTTGGATAAATACCTGCTTCTAAATCATCAAGTTTCTTTTGAATTTTTTCGGCATTTGTTTTTGCATCATTAAGTTTTGTTTGTACATCCATGCCTTTATCCAATAAATTCTGAATTTCTTTTTTTAATTCAGCAATCTTATCGGTTTTATGTTTTTGGTGTTCTGGTAAAGCACCACAAGTAGGACAATTTTCTGATTCTTCTAACAATTTTATTTGTTCTTTAAGACTAAGACCTTTCTCCTTTATATTTTTGATTTCTGTTGAAAGAGTTTTGATTTTAAAATCTTGTGTTTTTTGTTGATCCTTAATATCACGCTTTTTACTTTCAATAGCGATATTTAATTCATTTGAAATTTTTTCAATATCATTGTTAATAACAATAAGTTTTGCTTTTTGTGAATCAATTTCTTTCTGTTTCAAAGATTTTATTTTGTCATCAATTCTAACTATATTACTTTTTTCCTTCTCAATCTTAGTTTCTTCTTGAGAAATTTTAAGTTTTAAATTTAATATATCATCTTCAATTTTTTTAATATCTTTAATAAGACTTTCATATTTATCTTTATCATACTCTTTTTTAAGATTTTTTTGCTTATCGTTATTTATTTTTTGTTGTGATATATTGTTTTCAATCGCTTTATTGTATTCTTCAATTTTATTTTTAGCACTTTCTATATCAATATTAGCAATTTCGTCATCAATCTTGTTTAATTTTTTGATTTCATTATCTCTATCAGAACTTACAACTTTTATTCTTTCATCAATATCTGAAATTTTTTTCTTAAAGTCATCATGTTCTTTTTTATAATCCTGTAATAAATTTTTTAAATTTTTTAATTCTTCTTCAGATTCATTTAAATTTATATCAATTCTTTCTATATTTATTTGTTTTTTATATTCTTTAAATTCTTCTAATTTTTTTTCAAAAATATCATAACCAGCATCTCTAATAATAGAATCTATAAAAGTTGCTCTATCTAATGATATTAAATAATTTAAATTTTCCGAATTTGTTAAAGTCATTCTAACAAAATCTTCAAAATTACCAATAATAGAATCTATTTTTTGTTGTGTTTCAATTTTTCTTTCACCTATTAATTTTTTATCTTCACTAATAATAGGACCTTCATAATATTCTAAAATTGTTGAACAAGAAGATATTGTTTTCTTATCTTTTGACAATTTTCTTTCAGTTCTACGAAATAATGTATAAAGATCACCATTTATATCAATTACCATTCCACCTTCACAAAAATCTAAATTTCTTTTATTATTAATATAACGATTGTCTGCATTTTTTTCTCTTTGAGCACCACCTAGTTTGTTAGTAGCTAATGTAGTACCATGTGTTATATAAGTTATAGCATCTAATAATGTTGTTTTGCCTTGTTGATTTTCACCACCAATCTGTATAATACCTTTTACATTTGACCAATCAAGTTCAAAATGATCATATGATTTAAAATTATTAACCCATATTTTATTAATAGACCATTCAACATTATTTATTGTTTTTGTTATTTCTAATCTTTCATTAATAATATTATCAATTTTCAATATTTCTTCAATAAAATCATCATTATATTTATTAGCAATCAAATATTCTCTAAATATATCCTGTTGAACTTGCTTATCATTAATATTTATAGATTCTGTTAATTTTTGAACAGAATTTAAATTTGTATAAATTCTCTCTTTTTCAAATTTTATATTATCATTCCATCTAGATGAAATATACTTTTTTAATTTTTCTTCATTTTCATTATTTATATTAGCAGAATAATCTCTCCAAATAATTCTAAATTCTGATTTGTTTGAAGCTAAAGGATGACTAAAATCTATGTTATCATAATCATAATTTTCAGTTGTTCTGAATGTTATAAGTTTATATTCATCAGGCACTATAATAAATTCTGATGTTTTGTTCACAATATCCCAAATGATAAAACCATGTTTTTCAACATCTTCACCCATTGTTTGTTGAAATGTTGAAGAACAATATGCTATTGTTTTTTTATCATTAAGATATTGAAATTTATGAATATCAGCAAAGAAACCAAAATCACCTTTAAAATCAGATATGTTTCTATATGATTTGGATGTCATTTGAAAACCATTATCAGAAAAACAACCGTTTACAGGATCATGCCAAAGATCAATGTATATTTTATTTTTAGATTTTTTATGAGGAATATCATTCCAAGGATTTATATCCTTCTCTAAATGAGAATGATTAACCCAAACTACATTATCATCATCATAAAAACCAGACTTATCGTAATATGTAACTTTTGGATTATTTATAAGTTCAATAACTGTTTGAACAGAATTCTTTCTTTTAAGGTCTTTTTTCCTAATATCATGATTACCAGGAACAATTATAACAGGTGCGATTTCTGAAAGTTTGTTTAGAAATCTACCAGCAAATGTTTTAGCTTCATTCGAAATTTGGATAAAGTTTTCAAACAAGTCACCAACAATGACAATTCTGTCTGGTGATTGTTTTTCAAGTGTTTTGTAAATAAATTGATTTCCTAATTCATATCTATCATGCCATTTTTGATTATGTATGTGATAATCACCAAGGTGTGCAATTTTACTTATCATCAAATATTATGGTTATTTTTTGAAATGTGAATAAAATAAATTCACTATGATATTTTAGTAAATTTGATTGGAAAAGTTTAAATAATATTTAATTTTTTTATGGGAACAAGAAATTTAACAATAGTAATCAATAAGGAAGGTGAAACCAAAGTTGCACAATATGGTCAATGGGATGGTTATCCTGAAGGTCAAGGTTCTATCGCTTTAAAATTTTTATTAAAAAATAATTTAGAAGAGTTTCAAAAGAAAATTGAAAACTGTTTCTTTTATAAAGAAGGTGATATAGATGAAAACGCAACCTTAGATAAATATCCACAATTAAGTAGAGACCATGGTGCTGATATATTAAACTATATTTATGAGAATGTTAAAGAGGATACTAAACTTGGTTTAATAGATAGTAGTGATTTTGCCTATGATTCATTATTTTGTGAATGGGCATATATCATAGACTTTTCAAAGAATACATTTGAAGTGTATGAAGGATTTCAGAAAAACAAATTAAATAAAACACAAAGGTTTTATAATGATATGGATAAAGATGGATATTATGCAGTTAAAATGATTGATTCATATCCATTGGACAAATTACCAACGGTTGAAGAATTTATATACAATTTCACTGACAAAGGTTTTATTCAAAGACAAAGAAGTAAGAAATTAAATAAAATTATTAAATAAAATTATTGTAATGGTATAAACATTACTTGTTAAAAACAAACATTAATGAATTTTTATAATTAATAATTGAATTAGGAAACAGAATTAATAGTATAAGCATGCAATTCATAATAGATCTTATATAAAGAAATTATGATAAATCTATGATGATGTCAAATTCATCCTCATATTAGGAAAACATTACAAAAATTAAAGGGTTTACACCGCAAAATTCTAATGCTATTCTTTACACTCCATTAGAAAAACATTGCAAAATTAAAAGGTTTACACCTTGGTTTCAACTGGCAAAGTCTTTTATAGAAAGTTATTAATTGATTGTCTTCTTACATTCCAAACTTAATCTGTATATCTACTCATTTACAAATCCTTTCTCGTTTTCTTTTTTTACAGAATGATTGACAATCCTTTATAATTTAAATTTTCTCAATGATTTTTTATATTTTTGTTCCAATATATCATAATCACTTATAATAATAGCCACAAATTCTCCTGAATTTATACAACCTCTCCATTTTGGATGATATACTTTATTACCATATATATCATATTCATCAATTATTATTCTTTTGTATTGTTTGTATTTCATACCTTCAACCTCAACCAAAGAATAACTAATTGGATTATTTATATTAATCTATTCAGAAGAATCTAAATTATCAATTATTTTTGTTTCTATAATTTTCATTTGAATTTTGTTAAATAAGCACTTTCATTTAATATTCTGTCTAACATATTCTTTCAAGTTTTTTAATGCGAATTAATCTTTTATAACCTAATATTTTTTCTTCTATTTGTTCTTCAAATGGTTTATTTTTTATACTAAAACTTATTACTTTACCATTTTTAAAAGTCAAATAAATAAAAATATCTGCTGCTATAGTCGCTGATATATTAACATCAGGATATTTTTTACTTAGTCTATCAATGGTTTCAATCATACAATTATAGTATATATCATTATATAAAATAGAGATTTATGTTATTGAAAATCAATCTTCTTCGTCATTCATTCCTGAAACATCTCTAATCAAACCAACACAATTTGCGATTGATGTTAATATTGAGTATGGTGGTGTTACAAACAATAAGAAATATAATGCTATCGAAAGAAAATGATCAGATATTTCTGACCATTTAGGAAATTTTTCCCTTGCTAATAAAAATCTTATTGTAATGATTACAACATTTATAATTATAGGTGCTATAAACACCCAAAATAATGGAGAGGTTAACATAGTTTAAAATGTTTTTCTTTTTCTGTTCTATTTTCTAATATAAATTTTTTAATTCATAAAAATCATTTATATCTTTTTGATTTTCATTATTTATTGTCGATTTTATCTTATCTATTATAGTTTTCATATCTAATCTTTTAATTTCATTATCTCTTTAAGAAAACCTTCGATATTTCAATTAGAAAAGTCATCCTACAATAGTACACCATTCTTGTGCAAACCATAAAGTAAATGTATGATCGCAGTCACAAGAAGGATGGTATTCAGTACCATAAGACTTTGTACAACCTTCATAAACTTTTACTGAATGAGGTTATATTTTACGGTTTAATACTTTTTAAAGAAGTTTTTCATTTGTTTTTATTTATTTGTTTATCAATCTTTCCAATTTCTTTTCTCTACTATTAATAGAGGTAGTATATTTTTTTAATTCTTTGATTTTTTCATAATTGTCTTCTACATAAAATATAATATATTCCTTTATACCTAAATCATCCAAATTTACTTTTTCTCCATTTTCTTTAATAATATATTGAGTAAATCTTTCATCTTGTTTTACTTCATCATTTAATGCAAAAAGATAATAAGAGTCAAGTTTATAAACAATTTTATAAATTTTGTCACTTTCTTTTGATTTAAATAATTCGCCTATAAACATATTAACCAAATATATTATTACATATATAAAATTCTGTGTCACATTTAACTCCGAAAATCAAATCAAATATTCCCATACTTTTACATATTATATAAATGAAAAAATGAATTGTTTGATAAAAATATTTGGAAGAAAAGAAATTAGATTTTGCAAGAACTATTGTGGCTTATAAATATCCTGAAAAGTTTCTTTACTATAAGAGAGCAATGAAAGAATACGATTAATAAGTTAAATTAATCTATAATAATCTTTTTAATTTCTTTTCTCTAAGTTCTAATATGTTTCCAATTCTTTTATTAATTCATCTTCGGTATATGTTTTTGTATTATTATCAAAGTCTGTAATTAATAATTTTGAATCAAACCCTTTTTCACTAATCATTGAAATAGACCTAATTTTACCATAGTTTATCAACATGTTTTCATTTATCTGTGATAACAATTTTTCTAATTTAGCATTCATTCTCTAACAGTTTTTTAATTTGTTTTCCACCGTTATTTTTTACAAAAAGATAATAAGAATCTAATTTATAAATCATTATATAAATTTCGCCAGATTTTTTTTGATTCAAACATTTCACCTATAAACATTCCAAAATCCTTTTTAATTTTTGTTCTCTTATTAGTTGATATAGTTTTTTAGCTTCTATAATTAGTTCTTCTTGCTAATTTGATTCTGTGTTTAAAAAGTTTTCATCACATTTATCACGTAAGATGCAAGTATCACAATCAAATTTTGGAAATGGTAAAAGGGTGTATAAAAATTTAACTATTCTTTATTTTTCCTTAATTATTTTTTCAATATACTCACTAATTATATAAATTTCGCCAGATTTTTTTTGATTCAAACATTTCACCTATAAACATTACCAATTCAATATAATCTTTTCTTTTTCTTTTATCTCTTTCTGTCTATAATAAAAATCTAAAATTATTTCATTTTTCTTTTTATGTTCATCAATGAATTTTGAGAGTGATTTTGTTTTATGAAACCATTCTCTGTTATCAACCATTCTTGAATCATCAAATCTTTTATGTAATTCTTTTTCTGAATATTGAGAAGAAGGAAATACTATATCAATATGTATTGTTGGATTTGCTGTTTTCATTGTATCTAATCTTCTAACTGGATTTTCTTGTGATGTTCTGCCTATTTTTAATTTAGTGTTATCATCGAATACATAGGTATATTCTAGACATTCTGATAATTCATAATTCAAATGATCATCATCTTTATATATCGTAAGACATTTCCATTCTAATTCCTCACTAGTCATTTGATATACAATTTGCCTTTCTTTTGGAACTATTATGGTTGTGGCTGGTTGTGGTTGTTCGCTTTGTGGTTGTTCGCTTTGTGGTTGTTCGCTTTGTGGTTGTTCGGTTTGATTTTTATCTAAATAATTATCATTTAATTTAAAAGTATATGGTTTATTTCCAACAATATCAAAAATATTTTTATTTTTTTCTGGTTCTTTTTTTAATTGTTCTGGATTTATTGGAGAATTAATACAACCATATAATATGATAGTATTTAATGATGCCCAAGGTGTTTTACCATTTGTTTCAACCAATTTTTGTTTTGAAATCTCTTTCCATATATCATTAGCAGACATAGGTTTATTTCCATTATCTAATAATATTTTTATAGCAGCATCTAAAAATCTCATGTTTTGCTTTTCTTTTGGAACTATTATGGTTGTGTCTGGTTGTTCTATTATAGTTTCTACTGGTGTTTTGTTAAAATATTTAAATAAAAATGGGTCAATAGATTTTCTAAATTTTTCTGTATATTTAATAAAAAATTCTAGTATATTATTCCATTGAGATTTGTCATAAATATTAACATTATCTATTTGATATTTTATTTCGCATGTATTTTTATCATCCATTCTTCTCCAAGTTAGAGTATTACCAAATGATTTTTCAATATCATTTTTATTTTCGAATAAATAATCATATAATTTTTTGTTATCGTTTTTATTTCCATTAAACCATAAATTTATTTTTGCATATTTACCACTAACCGCTGCATTATATTGTACTATTTTTATTGATTTTGATGATATCCAATACTCACATGAGGTTGTTCTTGTATAAAATAAATCTGAATATTCATCAATTCTTTTTAAAAAGAATGACCAAAATTCTCTAAATAATTGTTTATTTTCTAATTTGTCTATATTATCTATTTTAATAGAATGTATGTCTTTTATTAATTTTATATTTTTATTTATAAAACTTTCATCTAATTTATAAACAAATGATTTATCTTTAATATTGTAATTTACATTGTTTTTATTTAATATTTCTTCTATTTTTTGTTTTTTTTACATTATCTTTTTGATACCAAAATTCAATTTTAACACTATTTTTTAGACAATAAAATGTATATAATAATATATTATCTTTTTTAATACTAATATAATCTTTTGCATTATAATTTATTTTTATATTAGGATCGCCCAAAACTTTAAAGAATTTTTCAACAATATTTTTAAACCATTCTGGCTTTTCATTTGTTTCTTCAACAGGCTTTTTATTCAATTTATAATATGTCTTACCATCATTTTTAAATTGAATAAAAGAATTTGACTTATCATGTTGGGTCATGAACGAAATCAATTCAGCTCTCAATTGATCCCATAATTGTTTATCAGTTTTATTTACGTTCTTATTAATATAAGATTGTCTTTTTTCTTCAATTATATCAGGATATAACTCATAAAATTTATCGGTTATTTCTGATGATGTTAATTTATCAAAATCTTTTAAAATTTCTATTAAACATTCTTTTCTAGTCATTATTTTAAATTCTTTTAATTTTTTAATTTCATTATTTCTTTAAGAAAGTCTTCGATCTTCCATTTAGTGAAGTCAATATCAATATCACCTTTATTAACACCTTTTGGTTGACAAACATAGTCAAATACAAAGAACATTCTTTTATCATTTCTATCTTTCATAAATTCATACATAAGATAGTGAATTGCTTCCAAATGAGCATTTTTAGAACATTCCTCTTTTGAAGGTGCTAGTTTTGGATCTTTGCTTGTGAGACGTTTAAAGTCTCCGACCTCTATCTTTTTCTTGATAGTATTATAATATTGTTGTATTGTCATAAGAATTTATATATGAATGAAAACAAAAAGTTTTATCTCCATCTTTTTGTCACTTTTGGTAATATTTCATGCACCTTATCTATACAAACATTTGTATTGTTAATAACATCTAATAAATCTGATTCTCAATTATATGTTTGTATATTTTTTCTTCATCTGGTTCCCATTGGTTTAGACCTTTTATCAATCTTTCTACTATTTTGACTTGAAAATTTCCGAGACCAGCCGTTGGTCCGAACCATTTTAAATCAGGATTTTTTAAAATCGTTCTAATCTAATAAATCTAACATTTCGTCAATTATTGTAAATGGTGTCATTACTTCTGCAAACTCTTTCTTTTCAGTTGTACTTGGCATCAAGTAATCATTTATCAATTCTATGTAATTCTTTAGCATATCAATATTGTCGTTTTTTAGTTCTATAATTTTTTTAACTTGTTGATTAAATAAGTGTCCTTCTTTTTGAAGGTCTAATTCATATAACTTGATTAACTTTTCTGGATTTGATGTCTTGTCTTGTTAATTGATTCTTACGTCTGCTGAAACTTGCGTTGTCATACCTATTTTGTACCAACACTTTTTTTATAAGAATCGGTTGTATAAATGTAAATTATTTCTATTTAAACACTATTTTAATTTTATTTTTATACAATTTAAAAAGTAATTTATTTATTTTATATATACTACTATAAAACAAAAAAACTAAATATGTGTAATACATAAAGAAATTTGAAATATTTAAAATTTTGAAGAATGATAGATTGTATTACATATTTGAAAAAAAAATTAAAAGATGAAATATGAAACATTTACAAATATATGAATTATTTAAAAATAAATGGAAAAATTAAAATATGAAAAATTATAACAATTTCATATTAGAAAAAATCATTCGAAAAGAAAACATAGATGTAATTTATAATAAATATTATAAAAACATTGATTACAAAATATTTAAAGAAATTATTTCATCAGATCAACATCTTGGATAGATGGAAATCTTTATTTCGGTAAATATTGTAAGTGGCTTTTAAACCTTTATAAATCAAATAAATTAAAATTAGAAGACCTTTATAAAGTAAAAGACTATTTGGATATATTTAATAGACAATCTGTTAGAAATAAATTACCTCTCAATAAAAGAGATATAAATTTATATGATTCTCTGGGTGAATTAGCAAAAACTATAGAACCTTTTAAAGAAAGTGAAGAAATTTTAAGCAGAAGTGAGATAAAAGATAAAATTTTTGTAAAGGAGTTTAAAAATTTTAATTTATATATTCCTAGAACATATGAAGATTCATGCATTCTTGGTAAAGGAACTGAATGGTGTACAGCCACAGAAAAAACCTCTAAATGGTATAAAAAATATCATAAACCTGGAAGAGAATTACTTATATTCATTTCTAAAACAGATTCAAAAGAAAAATACCAACTTCATTTAAGATCAAAACAATTCATGGATAAATTCGATAAAAAAGTTGATCTAAAAACATTTTTAAATGAAAATGAAGATATAAAATATTGGTTGTTAAATAATTATAATAAAGAATATAAAAAATATTTTAATGATTCTATTAAATGGGGAAAAAACACACTATTAGGTTCACCAAAAATAGTTGAAGGCGATTTTGATTGTTCTTATAATCAATTAACTTCATTAGAAGGTGCCCCAGAAAAGGTTGAAGGTTATTTTAATTGTTCTTTTAATCAATTAACTTCATTAGAAGGTACCCCAGAAAAAGTTGAAGGTTATTTTGATTGTTCTTATAATCAATTAACTTCATTAGAAGGTGCACCAGAAATGGTTGAAGGCAATTTTGATTGTTCTTATAATCAATTAATTTTATTAGAAGGTGCACCAGAAAAGGTTGAAGGTAATTTTAATTGTTCTTTTAATCAATTAACTTCATTAGAAGGTGCCCCAGAAATAGTTGAAGGTGATTTTTATTGTGATAATAATAAATTAACTTCATTGGAAGGTGCTCCAGAAAAGGTTGAAGGTGATTTTTATTGTGATAATAATAAATTAACTTCATTGGAAGGTGCTCCAGAAATAGTTGAAGGTGGTTTTTATTGTTATAATAATAATAATTTAACCGAAAAAGATATAGAATGGTTAAAACAAAATTGTAAAATAAAAGGAAGAATTATATGGAAATAATTATATAGAAATAAAGGAAAAATTAAAATTATTATTTTAATTAAAAAAAAATGGATTTTCAATTTATATATATACTATTATAAAAAATAATAAGTTAGAAAATGAAATTTTTATTTGATTACGAAAACTTTATAAGTGAAGCAAAAAAAAGCGTTACCACACTTAGTTTATTCAAGAAAGATGTGGAAAATATCATTAATGATATGTTTCTTGTGGCTAAAAAACCAAAATATGAATATGATGATGAAGGTTTTCCAATATCTGTAGAATTTGAAGTTATTTATAATGACTGGTTCTGTAAATATGATGATGAATTAAAGAATGACTTTTCAGAGGGTGTTTTGAAAAAGAGAGACTTTGAACCATCATTGGTTTATTTATCAAAAAATCAAGAAGGTAAAGATAAAGATAAAGATAAAAATAAATATACTATTAAATTCAAAATTAAAAAGTTAAAAGTTGATAAAGAAGCTATTAAGAAACGTGAAGAAAAGAAACGTTCAGAACAATTTGAAAGAGATTCAGATGATCATCCTTTTGAGGAAGATGATGAATATGAAATGTCAGAAGAAGAAATGGCAAAACAAGCCGAAAAAGCCGCAAAATTAAAGGAAAAGAAAAACAAATCTTTTTTAAATGAAGGTCATATGAGCAATATACACATAATTGCAAATGAAGCAGGTTCATTTGAAAATTTCAAAATTGAAATGATGAAAGAATATCCTGACCTTTTTAGAAAATCAATTGGAGAACAAGATAAACTTAATGATTGGTTAAAAACAGTATATGAAGAATCTATTGAAGATGAAGGTATTACTGAAAAGAAAAAAGATTGTGGTTGTGGTAAACCAAAAGCAATCGAAAATGAAAAATGCGAAAAATGTGGCAAAAAAGAATGTGAATGTGGTGAATCTAAAAAATGTGAATGTGGTAAACCAGATTGTATCAAATGTAATGAATCTTTAAATGAAGGTTTTCTTGGTAAAATTGCAAAAATTTTAAGCAGAAAGGAATACGATAAAGCTGTTAATCATGTTTTAGATAATTGTGATGGAGAATGTACAAAAGAAAAAGTTAAAGATGCTTTAAAAGGAATGTTATTTGATAAATTAACTAAGAAAAAATTGGAAGAAGATGGAAAACTAATGGCTTCTTTAATAGATGAAATTTATAAAGATGTTAAGAAAAAATTGGAAACAAAAGAATCATTTGGTTCAAAAGAATGGCAAGAAAAATATGGCGTTTCTATCAAAGAAGAAAAAGAAGAAGCATGTTTGAAATGTATTGTTAATGAAACTCTTAAAATTAAGAAAGTTGATGAAATAGAAACATTAAATGACGTTTTTAATAAAGTATATGAGGAAAACAAAGTAGTAGAAAATTTAAACACTATTAAGAAATTTAAAGAATAAAATACAAAATTTAAATTATTGTTAATTTTTAATATGTATAAAATTAAATAAAAAAGACCTTATTTGAGGTCTTTTTTATTTTCTAAACTATCCATAAAATTTTTATATGAGTTCATTCGGAATTTTTTATTTTTAACATCAAAGAATATAGTTTGTGCATCTACCTCTTTCATATCAACAAAGTAAGCAACAATCTCTCCATCCTTTTCAATTGTTTCGACATCACCAGGTGATTCCATAACAAAAGACAATTTTTGCATTATTCCTTCTACATCAGATGGTTTTGAATATGTATTTATAATATCAATCATTTCTTCTGAATATTCATTATAATATTTAACGATTAATTCATTGAGCTTATCATTATTATATTTCTCATATTGTTTTATATATTTCATAAATAATTATTTGTTTTTTAAATAAAATCCATTAAATTTTTTACTTGTTTTCTTTTTTAAAATTTTACGGAATTCTGGAAAACTACTTTTTTCAATGAATAAACAAGGACTATCAGTCCAACATTCATTAATGGATAGATTTTCCATATCATTATATAATTCTTTATAACTTAACAACTTAAAATTATTTATTTTCGGATTTATTATATCAATAATTTTTTTAAAAACATTGTCGTTACTTTTATTAAAAAAATATTCTAATCTTTTAAATTTAAAATATTTAAATTCAGATTTTTTAATTTTTTCATACTCATCTTTTAATTTTTTCAAATCAAAATTTAATAATTGATTTTTAAAAATTCTATAATTAGTATCATTTAGTTCTTGTTGGTGTATATCACAATAAATATAAGATAAATCATTAAAAAACATATCAATATCGTATCCATCAGTTATATATTTTTTAATACCTTCATTAAAAGATTGAAGTATATCAGATTTAGGTGCAACACCCCATGTAGAGCCATCTTCTGGAATTACAAAATATTCAATATTACTCATTTGCAATTTATTAAGTGAACAAATAAATGATTTATTTCTTTTTGGATATTGTGCCCAAGATGGATGATTATCCATAATTAAATTATAATAATTATAATTATCTCTAGACCATCTTTTTACAGGTTTACTATAAAATATATTAGTTGCATCATTTGTTCTTAAACCTCTAATTATTTTCACAGGATGTTCTAAATATTCTTCACAATTATTTATGACAAAATCGACAGCTTCTTCTACAGTCATTTTTTGACTAGCTTTAATAAAACGTTTTTTAGTTCTATATTTACGTTCTGTCCAAATAGATTCAAAATATTTTAAGTATAATTTTTTACCAATTTTTTGACTAATTTTACTCATTATATCAAAATGAGCATTATATTTAACAAAAACACATGGCGAATCGGTCCAAGTTTCTGACAAAAAAGGTTGATATTTTATATTTTTATAATCATATAAATCAAAATAATTCTTTTTTGGTTCCATTAATATTTCTATTTGATTTACCATATCTTTTTCCCAGAATTTCCACAAAAAGTTACTAAACAAATCCTTGGTATTATATCCCAAATAATTACCATAATAATCTTCAAAATCTAAGAAGTTTTTCCATCTTTCGTGTAATGTTTTTTGTAATTTATTAATATCTTCTTTCATTTCATCAAAAGAATTGTCACTAATACCACCTAATTTTAAATTTAATGACATTTGATTCATCATATTAAAAAATTCATCAGGATGACCAATAGTACTTTCAAAACAAGAATATATATCATCTTCTGGAGCTATTGCCCATTTAGAGCCATTTTCTGGTATGACAATATATTGATACCAATTAGGTTCATCTCTATCATTGCTAATATAACATATAAAAGATTTTCCTCTTTTTGGATAATCTTTCCAATATTCAGAATTATCTATCATCAAAGTATACCAATTTGGATTATCTCTTGAAACTCTTTTCATTGGCTCACTCCTAAAAAATTTACTTTTGCATTAACTGTTCTATAAATTAAAGTAGGTCTTTCGATAAATTCCGAACAATTTTTAATTATATAATCAACGATTTCGTCATCGGACATTATAATCATTATTTTTTCATATTCGAAATCTTTATTACCGTAGGAGATTTTTTTAAAATCTTCAAAATGATTTATATATTTCATAACACTTCAACATAAACTAATTTTTTACCTAACTCTTTTAAAGCTGCAAACCTATGATTAAAATCTGTAAGATGGTATTCTTTTTCATCTTCAAAATATTTTATTATTTCTCTCATACCATCAAGAATATCTTCATCATATACTTTCATTTTGTCTTTCCATTCATTGTAAGCAATTTCATATTCATCCTTATTATCGTAATCAGATTCTATTGGTTCTTCATCTTCATAATTATGATAAATATTTTCCAAATCTTCAATTGTTCTTATACTTTTTAATGGATTTTTACCAACAGGTAAATATTCTTCACTAAATCCATAAAGTTCTGGTTCACAGGTTATTTTCCAATAACCACCTCTTTCAAAATATAAATCGTACATTTTTTGATTTTTGTCTTTAAACAAATGCCATACAATATCAAATCCTTCTTTTTCATCGTCTAAGTATGAAAGCATTTCATCTAAATTATCACATTTGGAAATTTCTTCTACAGGGAAGGTTTGTAAAATACCGCCATTCTCAATATATTCTTTGTATCTTTCTATTTGGTCTGAATAAAACATGTTTCCTTCCGTATAATGTACAGAATCTATATCAACTATTATATCTTTTCTACCAGACAATTCGTATAGGACACCATCAACTCTTGCATAATGGTGGTTTTTGTCTCTTTTAACTTGTGTTATTTCATAATCATCATCACCGTGAAGATTTAAATAAGAACTAACTTCATTATATGTCTTTAAATATTTCATTTAAAAATAATTCTTCCTTTTATTTTGCAATTTTGTTTTAACCATTCTATATCTTTTTCGGTTAAATTATTATTATCACAATAAAAATCACCTTCAACCTTTTCTGGAGCACCTTCCAATGAAGTTAATTGATTATAAGAACAAATAAAATCACCTTCAACCTTTTCTGGGGCACCTTCTAATGAAGTTAATTTATTATAAGAACAATAAAAAACACCTTCAACTATTTTTGGAGCACCTTCCAATGAAGTTAATTGATTATAAGAACAATTAAAACTACCTTCAACCATTTCTGGAGCACCTTCCAATGAAGTTAATTGATTATAAGAACAATTAAAATAACCTTCAACCTTTTCTGGGGCACCTTCCAATGAAGTTAATTTATTATTATCACAATAAAAATCACCTTCAACTATTTCTGGGGCACCTTCTAATGAAGTTAATTGATTAAAAGAACAATTAAAATTACCTTCAAC
>JABLYA010000007.1 GCA_013177855.1 Ignavibacteria bacterium | reverse complement strand
TACCAACTTCATTTAAGATCAAAACAATTCATGGATAAATTTGACAATGAAGTAAATTTAAAAACATTTTTAAATAAAAATGAAGATATAAAAGATTGGTTGTTAAATAATTATAATAAAGAATATGGAAAATATTTTAATGAAAATTCTATCACATGGGGAAAAAACACACTAATAGACTCACCAAAAATAGTTGAAGGCGATTTTGATTGTTCTTATAATCAATTAACTTCATTGGAAGGTGCTCCAGAAAAAGTTGAAGGTGATTTTAATTGTTCTAATAATCAATTAACTTCGTTGGATGGTGCACCAAAAATAGTTGAAGGTAATTTTTATTGTAATAATAATAAATTAATTTCATTGGAAGGTGCTCCAGAAAAGATTGAAGGTGATTTTAATTGTTCTGATAATCAATTAACTTCATTGGAAGGTGCACCAAAAAAGGTTGAAGGTAATTTTAATTGTTCTTCTAATCAATTAACTTCATTAGAAGGTGCTCCAGAAAAGGTTGAAGGTTATTTTGATTGTTCTGATAATCAATTAACCGAAAAAGATATAGAATGGTTAAAACAAAATTGTAAAATAAAAGGAATAATTATATGGGAATAGTATGAAAATAGAAATAAGTGTTTTTTTTTTTGGATTATATTTTGGTAAACATATTTTGAAGAATTAAAGTACTTAGTAATAAAAAATAAATTTAATTATTATCTTGAACTCCATATATAAAATTCATTGAATTGACCTTCAAATTTCCAACCAAGAATATTACTAATAATATTAATAATTTCTTGTAGTATAAATGCTTCTTCAAATACTACTTTCAATTCTTCTTTATTTATGAATGATGATGGTTTTACATCGATACCAAATATATTTAATGAGTTAGGAAGTTCCTTATGAAATTCGCCTATTGCGTAATCAACTAAATTTATTTTTATTCTATCAATATCTTGTTTATCAAAAATACAAACATCAAATGATACACGATTATTATTCAATATATCACCTACCATATCGTGTATTTTAAATAAATGTTTCTTTTTGTCAGTGACATCAATATAATCATCGTATGTTTTATAATAAGATGCTAAAACTCTTTTTAATGTGTCATTTGTTATAACTGTTACATCATCGATAATTTCATCCAATTTTATTACTGGAAGTTTTATTTCATATAGTTTTTGTGAAAAATTTTCAAATTTTTTGATTTCCATATTATTTTAAATTATTTCTTTTTAATATATCTTTTATTTGTTTAAATTGTTCATCATGTTGTTGTAATTTTGTTTTCAAATATTGTAAATCATAATAAATAGCTTCAAAAGCTTTTTTATTTTCATTTACCATTTTTTCACAATCTTCATCAGACATATTATTTATTTCTTCTAATAAATTATAATTTTCAAATTTCTTTATTTCCATAACTTGTTTATCTTTTTCTAGAGCAATTCTATCTCTAATTATATCGTTTAATAATTTTGTTACCAAATTTATATATCTTTGTTCACTTAATTTACTATCACCAATACCACTTATTTTTGTATAGTTTCTATAACCTGCCCATTTAATATCTTCTATTAATTTTGATATGGCGTTAGGTTTAAGAAATTCTTTTTTAGCATCATATATTGTTTTTCTTACTCCATCGAAATATGAATCATAATCTTTTCTTGAAATAATACTTCTTGCGTGACGTGTACCAGAAGTTCTACCTTGTAAATACTCATCAATAATAGAATTGATTGCATCTATGATTTCATTTTCTATATCTCTTGTGATGTTATACATATTTATTCGATTTTAATATTATCAAAATTATCATCTAACATTGTTTTTCAACTCATTTATTTTAAAATTATTAAATTTCTTAATAATAAAACTTTAATTTGTTTTATGGTATATATTAAAAATATATTTTAAATTTCCTGCATTAAAAACTCTAAAAAATCCTCTTTCTAACATTATTTCATTTTCTGTTTTATTTTTATCATAACCTTCTTTTACTAAAATATCTTTTCTAAAATTAAATCTGTTATATTTATTTAATTTTTGATCATAATAAGAATAACCTGGTGCTGTTTTAGATATAAAATTAAACCCTAATTGTTTATATAAATTGCCATTAAAATAACTTCTATCAGCATATGTTAAAATGCTTTCTGGTTTATATTTAGTTATAAAATATTTAAATAATTTTGAAGCACCACCTACAATATTGGTATTTATTTTATTACAAAATCTTAACATTTCATAATTATTTTCTTTATTTCCACTTCCTAAATTTATCCTTTTATTACCAAAAGTCATTAAAGAAACTAATTCGTTATTATAAAATAAACCAATTTTTATATTTGAACCTATAAATCCCTGAATATGATTTTCCATTAGAAATTTTCTAATTAATTTATTATCATTTATTTCTTTAATTTCACATTTCCTTGCATAAATATTATTTGGAGTTTTATTTAATTTATTTAATATAATAGATTTGACAATTTCTTTTTTGAAAAACCATTCATCCTCCCATATATGTATCAGTTGAATATTATTATTTTCACATAAATCACTTTTCATTTTATGATAAATATATTCTTTATATAATTCAGAATGCCAATAAATTCCATTAAATTCAAAAGCTAGATTCAATTCTGGTAAATAAATATCCAATTCTTTCCCATTTAGAATTGTTTTATCATTTTCTATTATTTTACCATCATAATTGTTTTTTATGAAATTTAATATTTCTAATTCTTTACCAGATATATGTGTTTCTATAGGATTACATATTGTACATAATATATTATGTTGTATTTCTTTTCTTTGATATAAATTTTTACTATTGATATTATAATAATGTTCTTTGTGTAAATCACATTTTATATCAATAGTTCTATCATCTTTTAGTTTAAAATCTTTTATATTATATTTTTGAAGTTTTTCTAATGTTAATTTTTCCCATATTTTATATCCTATTTTTTTAAATTCTTCTGTTTTAGAATAACTATTAACACCATATTTTTCAAATAATGTTTTTTTAGATTTTTCTCTTATTATATTAGAAGATAGTGGAACCTCAACGCCATATTTATTTAAATTAGTTTTTTTTATTTTTTCTTTTGTTTTTTCCTCTAATAATGTTGTCTTAACTCCATATTTTTTAATATTATTATTTTGTTGTTTTTTAATAATTTCTTTATTTTTCATTGGATTAGATACACCGTATTTTTCCAAACTTACAATTTCTCGTTTTTTATTAGAACAACTTTTGCAACCATAATAACCACACCTATCTTTATTTTTATAATATTTATAAATACTTAATATTGTTTCGTTACCACATTTATCACATATTGCAGTTATTTTTTGATGCGAATTTTTATTAATATCTTCAATTTTTATTAAAACTTCTGTATTTATTTTATCTACATTATAGTTAAGTTTTTTATAATATGTTACATTTCTTCTTGTTATTAGGACTAAAATTTCTTTTTCTTTAATCATATATCGAATTATTTTTAAATAGCACCATAAGTTCTGTTATATAATTGTATATATAAAAATATAAAAGCTAAAAACAATATATTTAAAATATACTATAACTCATGAAAAATAAACTATATTTATGGATATAAAAAATATGTCTGACGCTGAAAAACGTAAACGCATAGAACAATTAAAAAAGAAAATAGATAAGGTAAAATCTGAGCATGATTATGCTAAAGCTATGCAATTAGCTCTTAAATTAGTGCTTAATGGAACTTACGGTGCATTTTGTCATCCTGCTTTTACAGTATCAAATACAAACATTGCAAACTCGATTACATCACTTGCCAGAGAAATTATTAACTTTATGCTTGACCGCATCGAAAATTACTTTTATGATAAGTGGGGTTACGATAAAGCAATTCATGACTTACTTGGTGTAGTTTATATAACAAAATTTGAAGATGGTTATTATCTTAATCGAAAAGATGGAAAATTAATTGATAAATTTCCGAGAAAAGATGATGAAAAAGGCAAAGGTATTCAAAAGATATTAGATGATTATCATATGACACCAGATGATTTTGTTGATGTTGATATTGATAAATTTGTAATAGATGATAAAACATACGAAACTGTACATAAATGTTTTATCCATGATTTTTCTAACGTAGAACCAATACCTAAAAATTTTATTGTAGAACCTATAACTTCATCAAAGAAATTTGATGAAACAAGAGGTGTTAGAGAAGTTCCAATCATTATATACGGTGATACAGATTCATTATACATTTCTTTTTCACCACTTATGAAATCTGTTGGTTATGAAGGCGAAGAACTAAAATTTATACTTCATATTAATGGTTTATTTATTAAATTTTTATTTAAAGAATTTCTTGAAGAATATGCTAATAAATACAATGTTAAAAACTTACATGACTTCGAACTTGAAACTATTAACAAATCGGCTTTACATCTTCAGAAGAAAATGTACATAAACAATGTTGTCTGGGAAGACGGAGTATTTTATGAAGATTTGTCACATTTTTATCCAAAAGGTATTGATATTGTTAGATCATCTACACCATCGTTTGTTAGAGAAAATATTTGGGAATTTATCAAATATCTTTTCAAAAACCCAAATAATGTAAATATTAAAGATTTATTAAAAATTGTTAAAGATATTAAAAAACAATTTATGTTGGCTGATATTGAAGATATTTCGCAAACAACTAGTTTAACAAATTATGAACAAAAAGTTATTGATGATCAGAATGGTGTAGAATGTGTAAAAGGTGCACATTATTCAATTAAAGCTGCAGCATTTCATAACTATTTACTTAATAAAAATAGTGAATATAAAATTAAATATGATCTTTTAAGAAATGGTAAAATTAAATATTATTATTGTAAACACAGTCTTGGTGAAAGATTTGCTTATATGAGGTCTTTTCATCCAACAGAAATTACTTTAAAAGAAGGAGTTCAGGTTGATTATGATGAACAATTCTCAAAAACATTTTTGTCTATCGCAAATAGGTTCTTAGAACCAATTGGATTACCAGTTATAAATAAACGTATTTCTGTATTGAATAGTATATTTTCTTCATCTAAGGTTAATGTAAAAAGTAAGAATAAAGTTGTGGAAGATGATGACGATGATGAATTGAAAATAATAAGTTCGGATGATCTTGTAGTAGAAGAAATTGATGAAAATGTTGATGAAAATGTTAATCAAATCAATCAAAATGATATTGATTCTTCAACAAAAACGATTGAAACGGTTGAAACCGAGAATGAATATTTTTTTAATGATTTTGAAAAAGAAGTGGAAAAAATTGAGAAAGAGAAAAAAATTAAAAATAATGTAGAAGAAGATGATTTTTGGAATTAGATTATTTTTAAAGTAATATTCACCGATTATATTTTTTCTGGGTATTAAGCTTACTTGTAATTTTTTTATTTTGTATCTCCAATTTTCAAACCTGATTTAATAAACATTGCTTTCATTTTTCGTTTAACAACATTTATCTCATTTACAAGTGCGGCTCTGTTTGGATCTGTTTTTGACATTTTATTTAACTGTTGCATTCTCAAATCATTATTTTCTTTGAGCTTCCAGAACATTTTTTGATATTTGATTTGTTCTTCTGTATATTTTGTTCTGTCAGCAGTTTGTTTGTTGAATTTTGCACCGCCTTTTCTTTCTCTGGATTTTTTTGCAAGATTTTTGAAAAAATTCATAAAAATAAATGCTTGCATATTACCAATTTTATAATTTTTTGTTACACCATAATAACAGTCTACCATAATTAGTGAGGTTTTTAGTGTAACTATTCTACCGTTTTCAAATAGATACCTGAAGATAATGTTACTACTTTCTATATCGATTTTATCACTATAAGGAGCATTCTTAAAATCATTTATGACATCTTTCATTATGTCAATAATTAGTTTTTGTTTTTGTTTTTCATGTTTATTATAAACATAAATTAATAAAAAAGGTAATACAAAAACAATAAGTACAACAATAAAAACAATAAGTACAACAATATCAATCATTATTTATTAATTTTAGGATATGAAACAATAGCTTTTACATAAGTAAAACCACACATTTTTAAAGCAATATATCTATGTCTTCCGTCTTTTATCCAATAAATACCTTTTTCATCACATTGGACTTTAATAGGTGGTAAATTTTCAGGTAGTATTTCTTTATTCCAGAGTTTTATGGCTAATTCCATAGACTTTGGATTCAAAGGATAAGTACCACGTATCTTGACATTTAATAAATATAACCAAATTAATTGTTTTTTTTTTCCATAATGCAAATATATGGAATTTTATTTGAATAAAAAAATATTTTTATAATCTTTTCATTCTTTGATAGTTTATTCTAGTTCTTAAAAATTTGATACTTTTTAATATAACTATATAAAATGTCTATTGCAAAATCAATTTCATAGTTAGGTTTGTTTTCATCATATTTTCTTTGGTAAAATACAAAATTCAATAAACTAAATAATTAATCATAAAAAGTATAATTTAGAACTAAACTTTTATGACTTGAATTTTGTATTATTTAATTGGGATGTGGCAAGTTCTAATGAACCTAAGTTTTCAAATGGTTTATTATTTCATTAATTGATTTAATTTTGATAATCCTAAATATATATCTGTAACTCTACATTTTAAAACACCTTGTTGTTGAGCTGCAAAAGAAGAGCCAGGTTTTCTCATTAAACAACTTAACCATACTGTATCACCTCGTTTAATTTCTTTACCACTAAAATCACCTGCATGAACTACAAAGTTTTCATCAATTTTCTTTGCTTCTTCTTCACTGATAACACCAGTAATTTGAACAATTTCAACTTCTTTTACTTTTTCGTAACCTTCATCGGTTTCAATTTTAGTAATATCATCAGATAAGGAGTTCAATTCTGATTGTTTTTCGTTATATTTATTAAAATTAGTTATCATAATTTTCTAAATAGTATATTATTTCCAAATCTGTCCAATATAACTATATATTAAAATTTATTTTAATATTTTTAATAGCAAGTCAATATATAAGTAATTCATACCTATAAATAATAATAAAAGAAAAGGATTTGTTGATACGAATATAAAATAGAAAGGTATACACAACCAAGTACCATAGCAATAGCAACATAAACCGAGAGGTTTAAGGAATTTTCTTTTCCACCTATCTTTTTTTCTCCACCACTTTATCCAAAAATAAGTAAGGAGAAGATACCATCTTCTGAATATCATATCCTTTTGGAAGCACTTTCGCAAGAATAGGGTCAATCCTGCGGTCAAAAGGGCGAATGTAAACACGGCAACCACGTCCATCACAATTGTTATTTATTTTATTTTCCATCCTTTGTTTTCTATATATTTTTTGTAATGGGTTGCAATCATATAAATCAAATAATTAATATTAAATTCTTCTTTATCCAAATAAAATTGTGGTTCACCATTAATTTCAATATATATTGAATTTTCAATCATTTTGTCAAAATATTTTTTATTAATGTATTTTGCTTCAATTTTATCTTTGTTTGTCATTTCAATCTGTATTAAACAATTATTCGTAATTTCCTTATTTTGTATATTATTCTTATTATAATATCCTGAAACACTTTTAATTCTTAAAGATTTATAATTTCTATGCTTTTGAGCATCTCTTTTTGAACCTTTAAAAACAATAAATGACATTGTATCAATTAGATAGTTTAATAAATCATCAGGTAAATCTATATTTATCTGAATATCTGATTTGTTATTAAATGATTCAAATGTTATTATCATAAAATATCAAATGTTGTTGTTGTACCAGAAGCATCAGGATTTAATATTGAATCAAAATCTTCATGTTTGATTTCAACATAAATAGTTGAACCACTATTAAGTGCTGTTATTAATCCTGTGGAACTTACTGATAATAAATGTTCAAAACCTGAAGGTATATTAAAAGTACATTCATCTACTACACTTATATTATCCTCATTTTTTACTTGAATTTGTTGAGTTTCGCCAATACTCATATTACTTAATGGTTCAATTGTAATAACAATTGTATCAGAATCTAATAGAATTGGTTCTTCACTATCCCATCTTGCTTTAAACTTATTGCCGCCTGCATCTGTAAAATACAAATAAGCATTGGAATCTAGGTAATGTACAACTACATCCTCTAAAGAATCGTTTGTTGTGTAACCTACTTTGACCAATACTGTTCTAATATAATCCCACTTTTTCATAACTGTATATATTAATATTCAGTTTTGATTATTCTGATGGTGGTAAAGTGCCTTTTAATTGTGGTTGTTCAATACCTTTATGATAAACATTTCCTTCTGAATCTACAAAAACATCTCTAAAATGCCAACCTCTTGGTTTTTTTACATTATTTCTTGTAATTTCCCATCTATTTGTTTCTATTTGCTTTGTTTCTTTGTTGATAATTTGCTTTGTTGTTTCATTAAGTAAATATTCAACACCTTCAAATTCCACATGAACTGTTACTTGTGATAATTCTGGCTTTTGCTCAACTTTAATAATATTGGCTTTTATTGGGTCTATACCATGAATAACTAAGAGTCTGTTAAATTTATGTAATGTTGCCATATAATTATTTATTTTTGTTTTTATATATTAAATAGAAATAAGCCATATTAATTTTAATATATATTTAAAAAATAGTTAGGAAACATAATGACTAAAATTGCAAAAATTAAAACATTAGACAACGCAGAAGAGTTTATCAATATTCTAAAGGATAAAGAACTCTTAATTTACGAAGATGTACAAGGTAGTAAGATTTTCGTAAGATGGGATGGTAAAAAATTTATTATCAAACCGAAAAGTTTAAAGAGCGATCCCTTAAATTTTATAGACTTAACAGTACAAAAATTTTATAATCAGGCATATCTATACTTTCATTCATTACCAGATTACATAACAGAATTAATGAAACGTGATTGGTGGTTTTGTTTTGAATATTTTCCAGATAATCAACCAGCAAATATAGTATATAACAGATTGCCAAAAAATAATTTAATACTTACTTGCATTGTAAAAGGTAGTGATTATATATATGAATATGATGAATTGTTAGAATATTCAAAATTGTTTGATGTTGAACCTTTACCAATAGTGTTTAAAGGAACATTATCAACTAAACAATTAGAAATTATTCAATTATACCTTAATACAAACGAAAATGATTTGAAATATGTTTTTGATGAAGACAATTTCGCATACTTTTTTTATAAAATATTAAATCCTAGAGTTGAGAGTTCATTTTTAATGAATCAAAATAAGTTTAATGATAACTTGGAGAAGATAGTTATTAAAATTGATGGTAAATCAAAATACTCTTTTGAAATTTTAAATCCTTTATACAGAAAGATGGAACTTATAAATAATACAGAACATGTTGATACATACTCTCTTATATTGCTAAGGTTTTTAGAATTTTCTCAACTTATTGATATTGAAAAATATAAACTATCAAAAATTACAAAAGATGAATTATATGTTGAGTTTATCAGTAATTTATTTAATGAGTACATGAAAAATAATGAAAAGAATATATTGGCTTGGGATTTTGTGATTCCATCATTTTTTAAAGAAGATAAATTTAAGATTAATATAGATTTAATTACAAATGAGGAAACTAAAAATTACATAAAGAGTGATAATAAAATCGAATATGTATTTAAATGTATTCTTGGTGCTTTTAATACTAAAAAAAAGAAACCTATTGGTGTATTCACTAATATTACTTTGGAGTTATTTAATGGTTTTGTTGATAAATTAGATAGAATTATTGACAAGGCATTAAAAATTAATAGAGAATATGAAATTCAGAAAGATGATTTAAAAAATTTTAAAGATTATTTTAATATAAAGTATGAAGTAGATGTTCAAGGTGATATTTACCCAGATATGTATGATGAATTTGAAGAAGAAGGCGAAGAAAAGAAAAAAGAATCTGGAAAAGAATTGCCTCTGAAGAAAAAAACACCTCAAAAAGATATATTTGGAGGATTTACAACTAAAAAAGAAGAATTATAATTTAATATATAATTAAAAATTAAAATATTATTATGGCATATTTCGCTTTAAGTGGTATAACAGGTTGTATAAGTCCAGTAACAGGCATAACCAATGGCTATGATCTTATGTACAATAAAGATAAGATAACTATATATTATAAAAAAGACGTTATAATTGATTTTATAAATACTTACATGGTTGTTGTAATATTTGAAAACTATACACAAAATTTCAGTTTTTTAACACCAACAGATCGAGACGCATTTTACAATTCATTACCAATATAATTAAAAAAACCACTTTTCAGTGGTTTTTATTCATCAATTTGAAAACTTTGACCAATATCACCAATTTCCTCTACTCCTACAACATTTTGTTTTTCGATATTTTCTTCTGATTTTTTCTCCATTGCTTCTATTTGAGCTTTTTTAAAAATCTCCATCAAATCTTTTTGAGCTTTTGCTTTTTTATTCTTTTCAATAAGACTTCTTTGTCGAGATTTTTTCTTATGGTCTTTTCTGTTTTTTGATTTAGGCATACAAAGTATATTTATTTTTTATAATATATTGTATAATTATTAAAAAGTTTTAGTTTTCGTAAGTTTCGTTTTTATCAGCAGAATCTACAACTTTATTTAAAATAAATAATCCATGTCTAATTATATCCATTTCAATGATAACATTAAATTCTTTTCTATATTCTAATGTTATTTCGTCAATTTTATTATCGTTCTCGGTTTCAAACTTACCAAGTGAATATCTATAAAATGGATATAACCATTTAGTTGGCTTTTTCAAAATAATATTCTCCTTGAAACAAACTTCTTTTAAAGAAGAATTTATAGTAAATATTGAATTACTTGTTGATTTTATTTTCATAGTTTTATTAAACTCTTTTTATTTTCTATTTCATTATCAATTATGTTGTAAAATATAGCATAATTTTTATAGTTTATATTATTTGATACCCTTATTGCATCATCATCTTTAATTAGTTCTTTAAAGAATTTTTTAATCTTTATAGATGATTTAAGTCTAATATTGTATAAACAATGATTACAACCACAAGTATTTGAGTCGGTCATACTTTCACATATGGAAAGATCTGATAATATCTCTATATCATTTCCATTCTTAATATAAACTCTATCTAATTTATGTGATGAAATTAAAGTTCTTAAATCATTATCATAATTAGTTTTACCAACTATAATAAAGTTCATTTTATATCTTAACCCAGTATTATTTGGATCAATAAAGTAGGTTAAGCAATAATGTATAATATCACATTTAATAAAGAAGTTATTATTGCTTTCTATTATTATCATAGTTTTATATAAATTCTTTCCAAAAATCTTTTTTCAAATAGCTAAATAATCTCCAATCAATTTGGAAGTTGGACCACATCACGGTCTTTAAAAATTCATTAAATTTATTACTTAGTAGTGCTTTCTTTATATTATTTGCTTCTTCTATATCAGAGAATATAATAGCCATTGAATGTTGGGTCATACCATAATCACCTTTCATATCAATTATGACATCTCCTATACCACTATCCCCGAATATAACTTTCGAAACCCCAAAGTGTCCATTATCATTTCTTGATGAATACATATATCTTGTTCCACCTTTTGGTGTAGAGTGTATTAGTGTATATTTAAATTCATCATTTTTTTCATCAGAAACCCAATTTTTATCAGTTCCATAATTTGTTCTAATGTAATAATTTCCTCCTTCATGCCAATCGAATGAGTTTAACTTATATTTAGAATTTTGTTCATTATTATTATATCCCTTTGTTGCTATTGCAACATTATCAGCTCCTCCATGCCCCATAAAACTACAAAAGCCATAATGATTATTAAATTCACTAATAGCTTCCTGACCTGTCGGATGTGCAGGAGTATAAGTTGTTGACGGGCCTCCTTCTTCGCTAAATACTACTCTGCTTAAAATCCACGAGCAAACATCTAACACAGTATTTGCATCGTCTGTAGCTTGCATGTCATCAGCTTGTGTAAAAAAAGCACGGGTTAAATATGAATAATCTCCATTACCAGGATTCTGTTCATATAATAATGTTTTTCTTGTCCAGTTTTCTACTTCCTGTGTTGTTCAATGAGTGTTTCAGTTCTGATGATAAAAGATGTTTATTAGCTCACAAACCAAGATCTGGTAAGACATTTACCACAATCTATAACATAAAAGAAAACAACTATAAGAATGTTGTCATTTTAACATCATACCCCATATTGAACTTGGTTTCTGAATATGTTATTTTAGTTTTCATATAATTATTTGTTCTGAGTTTTCATTGAATAATCAATGGCATCAGTAATTGTTGCTGTTGGATTATTTTTTATATATTTCAAAGCACCAAAAACAACTTCAGTTTCAATACCATACTCTATTGCAATATCAAGTTTTTCAGCAAGATATACAAATTCTTTATCAAAACATTGTTCGTAATCAATTACCATCCAATCCATTACAATATCAACGTTTGAAAATTCATCATCAACAATCTCGATTGATTTTGTTGCATCTGATGCTTCAATTCTTTTTTTAATTTCTTCTATTGAGACTTTTTCTGGTATGTTCTCAACAACACCAAATAAAACCTGTCCATTTTCTCTAAGTTCAAAATACTTATTCATATAATTTGAATTTAATTTTTTTTTTATTTTATATTATATAAATACTACAAAGGTTTATAATTAATTAATTTTTTTACTAATTCAATTTTATAACCTGTTCAGTATTCGTATAGTTTTAAAGAATAGTTACTTTTGGCAAAAAGACGAAGAAGATATGATGTTGGACGAAAATTTTCAATTTTGGGGTATTAAATTACTGAAGTATTTTTGCTAAAATATCATTTTCTAACATACCTCTTATATCTTACAGAGGTATATATTTATTTGCATTTATTACAGAGGTCGCATTTTACACAAAAATCTTTTCCTTCTTTTAAGGTTAGAAAGAATGCTTCAATAAATTCTTCTTTTGAAATCTGTCTTTCATTTCTTTGATTATACTTCTGAATATATTCCCAACCATCTATTAATTTTTTGGCTGATTTTTTAGTTAGTTTCATATTTTATGATTTAAAATTAATTTAAAATTCTACTTAATTTTTTTTTGTCTATCGTGACTTTAATCCATTCGTTATGATTTGTATTTTTCAAAATATCAAGGTTTCTTCTTCTAAAGAAACAATTGATTTTCTATATTTTTATAATTTCAATAATTCAAAAAATATATAATGCCAAAAAATGAAGCAGTTATTATATTTCTTTATAACCTATCTGTTTAATGGCATTATATAGACAATTCTGAGCACCCTGCATCAAGTTGGATCTAACATTATTATTCAATTTTAGCTGAAATCTTTCTATTAAGTAATTCAAGGCAAAGAGGTTTCAATTCTTCGAATGAACCGTTTTTCACATCACACTTTCCATTGAAATGTACAATATAAGCACACTGAGTAGCTTGCTCTGGTTGATGTTTACAAACTTCAATAAGACTTTGGATAACCCAATCAAAAGTATTTACATCATCGTTATAGACAACAATTTGTTTTTTATCAGAAATTTTGTCGTCTAACAATAAATCATCTTGTAATTTTTCTTTTGTCATATATAAGTTTTTTGTAATTTTTTTCTTTAATATTATATATTTAAAAATTTCTTTAATATTATATATTTAAAAATATACAAAGTTGAAATTAAAAATAATAAACCTGTTAATAAATATTATTTAGTTAAGTGATTGTGTCCACAAATAGTACAGATAAAATATTCATCCATTTCAGAACCACAAATATCACAAACAAATTTTGGATTTTGCTCCATATACTTATCATATTTTTTTAGATATGATTCATAAGAGTTTGAAAAGAATGATGTAAATTCTGCTTTGTCAAATTGGTATTTGTTATAACCTAATTTATTAATAAAATCAATACCTAACTGAATACATTTTTCAGTTTGTTCAAAATTAACATATTCTTCATTTGTATGCCAATTATGGTAACCTGTTGGAAGATTACAACAACAAAAATCAAATTTTTCTTTTAATGGTAGAATGTCGGTGTAAGGGTCATCTGAATAATTAGTAACATTATACTTTTCTAAAATAGGCTTTACCTTAGTAAGAAAATCATCATTATACATTTTAACACCGCTTAAAGTTTCTGTAAACCAGTTAGATGTTGGTCCATCAAACTGAATAACATAGCCGACATTGTTAAAAAATGTTTTGTCACATTCGTTAGAACCTCTACAACCATATTCTTCTTCAACAAAGAATGCAGCTTTAAGATTATCAAAATGTTCTAACATCTGTAAACAAAGAAAAACTCCGGCCAAATCATCACCAGCCAGACCAGTTCTTTTACCAGTCTCTGGATGAAAAGCCATTAGTTTAGTTTTATTATGTTTTCCTCTACCTATACGTATATCTTTCCTTTTATTATTTTTAATAAGGTCAATATGTTCGTTAAATACAGAATCAATATGAGCGCATACACAAGGGAAGTACTGTTTTTCTTTAATACTACCTTTTGTGAAATAAATATTACCTTTAGTATCTTTATTAACAAGATAACCTTTTTCAGTACCATATTTAATAAGATACTCTTGCACCAATGTTTCCATACCGAAATATGTTGGTATGGACAATATTTCTATAAGATGTTTTAATTTATTTTTTTCCATAATGCAAAGATATGAATAATTATTAAAAATAAAAAAAAATTGAAACTTTTTGAAATAAAAAATATACAAATGAATATTGACAGTTTGGTGTGACAAATTGTCAGCATTTAACTTCGGTATTATAATTGTATAACTTATTTAAAAACTTTAATAAATATGGGAAAATGTATTGGTATTGACCTAGGAACTACAAATAGTTGTGTTTCTATCATTGAAGGCGGTAACGCTATTGTTATTCCTAATTCAGAAGGTAAAAGAACTACACCATCAGTTGTAGCATTTATGGATGATGGTGAAAGAAAAATTGGAGATCCTGCTAAAAGACAGGCTGTTACAAATCCTAAAAGAACAGTATCATCTATTAAAAGATTTATGGGACAAAATTATAATTCTGTAATAAATGAATTAAAAAACTGTTCATATGAGGTTGTTAATGATGGTGGATTACCAAAAGTAAAAATTGATGGAAGAAATTTTACTCCACAAGAAATATCAGCTATGATTCTTCAAAAAATGAAGAAAACTGCTGAAGATTATCTTGGACAGACTGTTACAGATGCGGTTATTACTGTACCTGCTTATTTTAATGACTCACAAAGACAAGCAACAAAAGAGGCTGGTGAGATTGCAGGTTTAAAAGTTCAAAGAATTATTAATGAACCTACTGCAGCGGCTTTGGCTTATGGTCTTGATAAAGATGATAAAGATAGAATTGTTGCTGTATTTGACCTTGGTGGTGGAACATTTGATATTTCCATTCTCGAATTAGGTGGTGGAGTTTTTGAAGTAAAATCAACTAATGGTGATACACATCTTGGTGGTGATGATTTTGATCAAATGATTATAGATTATCTTGCAGAAGAATTTTATAATGAATGCCATGTTGACTTAAGAAAAGATCCAATGGCATTACAAAGATTAAAAGAAGCAGCAGAAAAAGCGAAAATCGAATTATCTTCTTCATCACAAACAGAAATTAATCTTCCTTATATTATTCCTATTGATGGTGTACCTAAACACCTTGTTAAAACAATTAGTAGATCCGAATTTGAAAAATTAATTGACCCTCTTTTATCTAGACTCAAAGAACCTTGTTTCAAAGCAATTGCAGATTCAGGTTATAAAGTAGACCAAATTACTGAAGTTATTTTAGTTGGTGGTTCAACAAGAATACCAGCCGTACAAGAAATTGTAAAAAGTATCTTCGGCAAAGAACCTTCAAAAAGTGTAAATCCTGATGAATCTGTAAGCTTAGGTGCAGCAATTCAAGGTGGTGTACTTTCAGGTGATGTTAAAGATATTCTTTTACTTGATGTTACACCTCTCTCATTAGGTATTGAAACTATGGGTGGTATTATGACAAAACTCATTGATTCTAATACTACTATACCTACAACAAAATCAGAAATATTTTCAACTGCATCTGATAATCAATCTACTGTTGAAATTCATGTTCTTCAAGGTGAAAGACAATTTGCAAAAGATAATAAATCATTAGGTAAATTTAATTTAGATGGTATTCCACCTGCACCAAGAGGTGTTCCTCAAATTGAAGTACAATTTGATATAGATTCAAATGGTATTTTGTCAGTAAAGGCAAAAGATAAAGCAACTGGTAAAGAAAAATCTATTCGAATTGAAGGTTCAACAAATCTAAAAGAAGAAGAAATTGAAAGAATGAAGAAAGAAGCAGAAGCTTATGCTGAAATTGATAGAAAAGAGAAAGAAAAAGTTGATACACTCAATAAAGCAGATTCTATGATTTTCTCTACTGAAAAGCAGATGAAAGAATTTGGTGATAAACTTACAGAAAATGATAAGTCTATTCTTAAAGAAAGAGTAGAATCTTTGAGAACCGCATACCAATCAAAAAATATTGAATTGGTTAATGAGAATATGAACAAATTAAATGAAACTTGGAATGAAATTTCTACAAGGTTGTATCAGAATCATTCAACTAACACAGAACAACCAAAATCAGATGATAACATTCAAGATGCTGATTTTGAAGATGTAAAATAAAAAATAATAAATAAAATATGATTGAACATTTAACAACTGAAACCTTTAAACAAAAGGTATTTAATTACGAAAATAATAAAGAATGGAAGTATAATGGTTCTATACCTTGTGTAATAGATTTTTATGCGGAATGGTGCGGTCCTTGTAAAACAGTATCACCAATATTAGAAGAATTGGCAAAAGAATATGATGGTAAACTTGTTATTTATAAAATTAATACAGAAGAACAAGTAGAACTTTCACAAACTTTTGGTATCAGAAGCATACCATCTCTATTATTTGTACCGATGAATGAACAACCTCAAATGGCACAAGGCGCTATGCCAAAAGACTCATTCAAAAAAGTTTTTAAAGAAATTCTAAAAGTAGAATAAAAGAAAGCCACTCAATTGAGTGGCTTTTTTTTATTAATGTAATAATTCTATTTTACCTTTTAGAACCTTTTTAAGACTTGTTTGCTTACCAGTGATATGGTCTTTAACCAAACCTGTTTTAACATTGTAGGTTCTTCTCTTTTCACCTCTTCCACCAAGTCCAATTTGTTCCTTTCTTTTTGAAGAATACTCACTATTCTTCTTGTTTCTTTCTATTTCAGTCAATCGTCTTTTTAATTCTTTCCAAGCTTCTGATTCATTGTGATGTTGATTTCTACCGTCAATTCTTACTTGAACACCAGAAATATGTCTTAATATTACACAAGAGTCTGTGGTATTCTTATGTTGACCACCGTTACCAGTACCTCTTGTATAAATAACTTCAACGTCATTAGGATCAATCTTAATGACTACATCTTGTTTTTCATCTAAAACTGTTACTGAAACTGTAGAAGTATGTGTTCTACCTTTGGATTCTGTAGGCGGAATGCGCTGAAATCGGTGTCCACCTATTTCATTTGAAAAGAATTTTTTTACATCATGACCGCTAAAGACAGAAATCAACCGATCCGTCTTTTTCATCTAAGGAAAGGATATTGTAACCATTTAATCTAATGGCTTTGAGATAAATGTCCTTCATCTCTTGAACAAGAAGTTTAGCATCTCTTTTCTATTATCTCATCAAAAAGATCTCTTCTTGTTACAGAACTTATTCAGATCCGCGTTTTGACCTTTTATATTGCCCCGATGATGGTTTCTTGAAATTTATTTGTGAAATGATACATCCATCTGTGAGAACTGAAAATGAGGTTAATGAAATTTTACCCATTATAAATAAATATCTTAATAAGGATAATTTTGAACTTTTTCCTAAAAATTACATTTCGGGTAGACCTGTATTTGGATATAGAAAAATAGATGGAATTAAACATAAAACTATAGAAAACGTAAAAACTATTAAAGATTATTTAAGTTCGGAGTACATTGACAAGAGGTTGTAAAACATCTTCAAGAAAAAGATTTAACAAAAGAAGCTACCGAGCAAGTTACCGACCAAGTTACTGACCAAGTTACTGACCAAGTTACCGAGCAAGTTACCCAGCAAGTCACCCAATTAATTACAAAATCATACAAAGAAAATTCAAAAGCTGTAAAATGGATATGCGATGGCTCACCCGAATACACCATGGAAGAAACCGAACGCCAAACACATGGAACAGATGTTATTCTTCATATTGAAGATATTGAAAACGAAGAATTTTTAGAAGAAAACAAAATAAACGAATTGCTAAATAAATACTGCAAATTTTTACCAGTAGAAATTGCTTTCGGAAAAAAGAAAGAATGGAAAAAAGATAAATATGTTGAAACCGACAAAGATAATATTATCAATAATCCACATCCACTCTGGACAAAAAACCAGCTGATTTAAAAGACGAAGATTATAAGTCATTTTACTATGAATTATACCAAGATATTTTCGAAGAACCACTATTCAATATACATTTAAATGTTGATTATCCTTTTAACTTAACAGGAATCTTGTATTTTCCACGAATTAAAAATAGATTCGATATTCAAAAAAATAAAATTCAACTTTATTGCAACCAAGTATATGTAACCGACCAGGTAGAAGGTATTGTCCCCGATTACTTAATGTTGCTTCATGGAGTTATCGATTCGCCCGATATACCGTTGAATGTTTCGCAGTTACTTACAAAGTGATAGCAACGTAAAAAAAATATCATCACATATTACTAAAAAAGTAGCTGATAAACTTTTTGATATATTCAAAAACGATCGTCAAGACTTTGAAAAAAAATGGGACGATTTAAAATTATTCATACAATATGGCATGATTAGCGATGAAAAATTTTACGAACGTGCCGAAAAATTTGCATTGTTTAAAAATGTTGATAATAAGTATTTTACATTTGAAGAATACGAAAAATTGGTTAAAGAAAATCAAACCGAAAAAAAAAGGAAATACCATTTATTTATATGCTACCGACAAAGAAGAACAATATACATATATCGAACAAGCAAAAAACAAAGGTTACGATGTTCTTATTTTTGATGGGCAATTAGATTTACATTTTATTAACTATTTGGAACAAAAACTAACAAAAACTTCTTTCAAACGAATTGATGCCGAAACTATTGATAAACTAATAGAAAAAGAAGAACAACGCAAAGTAGAAATGAGCGAATCAGATCAAAATGATTTACGACATGTGTTTTTTGGAGCTTTACCTAACAAAGAAGAATTTTTAATTTCATACGAAGCACTTAACGAAAACGATTTGCCGTTAGTGATTACTCGCAGCGAGTATATGCGAAGAATGAAAGATATGTCACAATTTTCGCCTAAGAGTATGTATGGCGGAATACCAGACATGTACTCAATGGTTGTAAATACTTCTCACTCTATTATTAAAAAAATAGTCAGCGAAAAAGAAGAACAACTTTCAGAAGACTTACAAAAACTCGATAAAAAAATTGAATCCTTTCAAACTGAAATTGATAAATTAAAAGAAGAACAAAAAAAGAAAAAAGAAGAAGAGTTAACTACTACCGAAAAAGATTATCTCAAAACCAAAGAAAAAGAACTTGAAGAATTAAAAAAAGAAAGAAAAGAAAAACTTGAACAATTTGGAGCCAATAATACAATTGTTAAACAATTAATAGATATTGCATTGCTCTCTCACAACCTACTTAAAGGTGAGGCATTTAGCAATTTTATAAAACGCAGTATCGAAGTAATAAAATAATAAAAAAAGAAAATACGTATGTCTCTTACTTAAAGCAGTCGTTTTAAATGTTATCATAAACGACTGCTTTTGTTGTTTGATTTACTTCCATCGCCTTTTAGTCACTAATTTTGTATGAATTCTTTATTATTCCTTTGTCAATTCAAGTGTCCATTTCCGATACTTCTGAAATTCTGGACATATCAATAATTTATTTTTTATTATTTTATCAAGGTAACTTGTCCTTTATCTATATGTATAATACCATCATTATCTTGGTATCTAAAAATCCAAATATAAACGCCTTGTTTATAATTATCACCAGTCCATTTATAGTCTGGTGTCATAGTTTCAAAAACTTTATTTCCCCATCTATCATAGATCAATAGTTGGAAATTTATATTTGTTAAATCAACACCAACAACAAAAAATTCATCATTAACACCATCACCATTAGGTGAAAATGCTGTTGGTAAGTAATATGTCGGTTTTATAATTCCAATATTTGTTGTATCAACTAATAGTGAATCTGTATATGTTGAATCTGTTTTAATAGAAACTATATCATCATTATATAAAATGTTATTTTCTATAATATTTATTGTATCCTTATCTTCTATTACGATATTTTGTACAAATTCAGTTTCATCTATAATTGGTTTATATTCTTGTATATCTTCTAGTAGAATTTCTTCTTTTTTTGTAGTATTAATATCAACAATATATGATTCATCATTCAATATAACTATTTTTTCAATAGGTATTTCTATTTTTAACGGTTGTTTTACTTTTGAGATGTTTAGTGTATTTTTATTATTATTGTTTGATAAATAAATTACACTAAAAACAAAAAAGATTATTGAAGTAACACCAATACTGGTATACTTCAATAATCTTTTAAGTTTTCTCACCCTCAAAGTTTTTTGAATTTTAAGCCATTCATTTTCATCGTATGGCATTTCATAATTTTCTAATATTGATTTTATATGTTTGAAAAAATCGTCCATAATTTATGTCTATTTTTTTATATAGACGATGAAAAATAATTATGGTTGCTTTTAAGGATTTTTAGTGCGTCTGGTTGGAATCAGGACCGTTCGCCAAATTACGATACAGACGCAATTTGTTGATTTTAATTACATATTCAAGTGAGACAGAAAACTTATAAATTAAAAGTATATTGCATCATTATATCACTAACTCACATTATATCTATCTTTTCCTTTTGTGGTGAGGGTGGGAGTTGAACCCACATTTGAGGATTTTCAGTCCCCTGCATAGACCACCTTTGCTACCTCACCATTGGGTGTCTGATGGGATTCGAACCCACATGAACCTTATGGTTTCCAGAGTCACAATCTGGTCGGACACCAATTACCGATTACAGACACCATGTTTGTTGCGGAGAAGGGCAGAATCGAACTGCCGCAAGACCTGGATTTTCAGTCCAGCGCTCTACCTACTGAGCTACTACTCCTTGTGGTATTCTGGTTCGCCAACTACGAATACGAATGATTAAAGTGAGGGTAGTGGGACTCGAACCCACAACGGACATACGTCACCCTTCTGATTAAAAGTCAGAAGCTCCACCAATTGAGCTATACCCTCATTTTTTCAATAAAAAAAGAACTTAACAAAAAACCCAGAACCTTTCTTGGCTCTGGGTTACACACCTAATTTTAATTTATAGGTAATATTATCCTGAGCCACTTATGCGACTAAATTTAAAATGTTTATGTTTAAAAGTATATGTCATAATTTCTATTTTTTAATGTTTTTAATTTGTCGGCTCGGTAGGATTTGAACTTACGACCTTCTGAGTATCAGTCAGACGCTCTCACCAGGCTGAGCTACGAGCCGTTATATTTTGTTGTGACGGTGGGAGTTGAACCACCTCGTACTTTACGTACCCAATTTATCAGACTGGTGGCTGCACCGCTCACCCACGTCACAATGTAGTTTTATTGTTAATAATTTGTTGTTAGTAATCTTAGCAGGAGTATAAGGATTTGAACCCTAACCAATTCTTTTGGAGAGAATTATGCTACCATTACACCATACTCCTATTTTCAAAAGTATTACACTACTACATTTTTTAAAAGAACCTAAAACAAAAAACCCGAACTTCTGTGTAGAGGTTCGGGTTTTTAGGCTTGTTGCTAACGTTTGAGTGTAACAGCAGTAAGGGATTGCGTGGCACTTTCCTGTCCACCACCACCGAAGTAGCTGGAGAAATAATACAACCTTAGCGTTACCGGGAATAGTTAATGGACGTATATAGCAACCATAATCAAAGAATTCATATATGTTTTCTAAATCGGTAAAATAAATACCACCTTCAACACAACTATCTTCTGAATTATCGTTAAATGGAATTATGTCTTCGACTAATCCATCATGATATTGTAATCCATAATGATTTTCTTTTTCATTTGTAACTTTAAAATAGATTTTTGTTCTGTCTATTTCTTTTGGTAGCTTTTTCATAGTTATTTATTTTTTAGGTTTTAATACCAATTTTTCTGGACAAAATTTTTCTACTTCCCAACTATATTGTTCCCAATTATATTTCTCTGCATCAAGTTTTTCAGGACAATATCTTGCAACATAATCGCTATGTTCTTCCCAATTATATTTCTCAGGGTCTAATTTATCGGGACAATATTCTGCAACCATGTAACTATATTTCTTCCAATTATATCTTTCTGTGTCTAATTTATCATGGCAATACTGAGCAATAGCCCAACTATATTTCTTCCAATCACCATTTGTATAGATAATTTTTTCATGTGGAATGCCAACAATATCAGCGATATATTTAATATCAGAGTTCATGCTATAATGATATACAGTATTATTTTCAAAAAAAGTATTGTCAATTCTTGATGTTAAAATCCATACATCAGCACCGTTATTAACAAGAGTTTTAGCAAGTTCACAAATTTTAGAATTCGTTAGAGTTCCGTCAAAGTCAAATGATATTTTTAATTTTTTATCCATAATTCAAAGATACAAAAAATATTAGTAAATTAAAAATTAATAATTATTTTTTGTTATTCCATATGATGCTTGTGTGTGAAGAGATTTCACAATAGCTATTAGAGCATCAGCATATAAGTGCTTATACAATTTTCTGTCATAATTTTAATTTTTTAATTGTTTACAAAGATACAGCAAAATATTAAAATAAAAAACATTTCAAAATCAAACAAACCATTAAAATAGTCATATAAATTAAAAAACAATTCTTTTTTTTTTTGATGCAAAGTTCTGATTTAAACTTAGGCTATATTAAATCAAAGATTCAATGTATCTTAGATAAAACACACAAGTCTAATCCTAAGAAAGTCATAAAATCTTTTCCAAACGACACACAACCTGATCGTTTGAACTTTGCATGTCCAATTTGTGGTGATTCAGCAAAATCTGACCATAAAAAACGTGGTAATCTATATGTAGATAATTTAAGATTCAAATGTTTTAATTGTGATATAAGTATGACATTTACAAAATTTTGTGATACTTTTAATGAACCAATTGACATAGACAATCGTATTAAATTATATAAGTATATAGATGAACACACTACTTATAAGAAAACTGATGAATATATTCTTGAAGAACTTAATAAGTTGATAGATATTGAAGAATTTATGGAACATTTTAATAATTATAAAAATTCTTGGTTATATGATATTAAACCTGTTCAAAAAAATTCACATGTTTATCAATATTTAAAATATGAAAGGTTAATACAAAATTTTTCACAAATATACCAGGGTATTTATAGGGTTATAAAAGATAATAAAGTTGTTTATTATACACCAGTTATGATTAATATGAATATGACATTAGGTGATAAAAAGAAAATATTAGGTATTCAGTTAAGAAATCTTGAAAAAGATAGAAACAAGAGGTTTTATAAGATTGTTGAATTTGAAGAATTATATAATTATATTCATCCAAATGAGCCTATAGATGAAATGGAAGCTATATCTTACAACAAACTATCTCACTTTTATAATATATTAAATATAGATTTTGAACAACCTATAACAATATTTGAAGGTTTCTTAGATTCTATATTCTATCCGAATTCTATTGGTATGGTTGGTGCAAAAAATGACCAAGATTTATTAAAATTTTTAACAGAAAGTGATGCAGATTTAAAATTAAAATTTTTTTATGATAATGATACAACTGGTATATTAAAAGCAACAAAAATGTTAAAGAAAGGATTTCCTGTATTCTTGTGGAATAAATTGTTTTCAAAACTTATAGAAAAAGAAAAAAATAAATATGATGCTCAAAACAAATTGAAAAATATTATAGATTTAAATGATCTAGTAAAAGCTGCAAAAAATCCAAACGTTTATAAATCTCTAAAGTTAGATAATTTTTTTTCTATTGATGAATTTGATTTAATATATTTGGATAAGATTGTTTTTGACAAAAAAACTAAGACCTGGTTAAAGAAAAATTAAAGATTTTTCATATGGTGTTAAATTTTATATAAAATAAAAAGATTATGGTAAATAAATCAATTTAAAAAATTAAAAAATTATTAAAAGCAATCAAAACTTTTGGTTAAAAAAAATTCAAAGAAACATAGAACGTGACAAAGAAGTAAATGAACAGTTGAAAGACGGATGGAAAGTAAAGTTTTTTGTTTCAGTATTTTAATATATAAATTAAAATTAAATTCTCAAAAATGAAGAGATATACTAATTTTATATTAGAAAAGAACAAACCGATATTAAAATATTATGCTTTTGATTGGGATGATAATATATTAATTATGCCAACGAAAATACACATGGAAAAAAAAGATAATGGACACTGGGTTCCAGTAGATGTTTCTACTGAAGAATTTTCAAAAGTAAGAAAATTAGATAATTGGAGAACAATTCCAGGTTCTTTTAGTGATTTTAGAGATAATGGTCCAAGAGGTAGAAATGCTTTTATTGAAGATGTAAAGATAGCAATTAAGAATAAACAATTTGGTCCAAGTTGGAATAAGTTTATTGAGTGTTTAATGAAAGGTTCTATTTTTGCAATTATTACAGCAAGAGGTCATGAACCAGATACAATAAGAGAAGCGGTTGAATGGATTATATGGAATGCAATGAATAAAGAAGAAAGAACTGAAATGGGTGCTAATTTAACTGCGTTTCAAGATTTGTTTGTTCAGAATTTTGATATTTTAAGACAGAACACTTTTAAAACACTGGTTAGTGGATATTTAGACAATTGTGATTTTGTAGGAATATCATCACCAAGTTTTATAAATAAATATAAAATTACTTCTGATTCTGCATCACCAGAACAATCAAAATTAAAAGCATTGAATGAATTTATTAATAAAGTTAAAAAGTATGCAAATATAATAGATGGTGAAACAAGAATAGGATTTTCTGATGATGATTCTGGAAATGTCAAAACTATTAAAAAATATTTTGGTGAAATTTCATCTTTATATAATGATGTTAAATTTTCAATTTACGACACATCAAACAAAAAAGCTAAGAAAATTAATATAGCTTAAATTTTATTGGTAAAGCGTATTTGACAGCAACATACTTACTATCTTTAAATCCTGGTTCCCAATTAGGCATTTCGGATATTTTATTTAAAACATATTTATCTAAATCAGGGTCTAAACTTCTAATAATTTCAATATTTTTTACTTTCCCATCTTTATCAACAACAAATTGAATACCTACTATTCCTTCGATTCCAATTTCTTTTAATTCTTTAGGATATTTAATGTTGTCTTGAATCCATTTGTAGAGAGCTTCATCTCCACCAACAAATTTTGGCATTTTTTCTACTTTCCAAGAATCATAAACCATAGTGTCTTCGACTTCAGGTATTGGATTGACAATTATTTTAGTAGAATCGTTTGCTTCTGTGTCATCAATTTTATATTCCGTTTCTAGTTTTTTTGAATTATCAACTATTTTCATTATGTCAACTTGTGGAAGGGGAGGAATTATTTTAGGCTTTTGAGGTTCGTTTTGTGTTGTTTGAATTATATCTTCGTAAATAATGGTTACATCGTTATTGCTAAAAAAATTATTTTCTTCTGGTAATATTTCCCATTCAAATGCAACAAGTACTAAAAATAGTATTACGACTAATCCTATTTCGAAAAACAAGATTCTTTTTTTGTCTAAATTAACGTAAATATTTTTTTCGTTTCCATGATAAAATATTTTTATGGAATTTCTCAAAAATAATGCCATTAATTTTTATTAAAAATAAAATTCGCCGAAAAATAAACAAAAGGGAAAAACAGAAACCAAAGCTAAAGCCAAAGAAAAACAATACAAATCTGCCGTTGTGAAAGGAGATGTGGTACACCTATCAGTTAATATTAAACTTAAATTGGAATTATAATAACTATTATTAGGTATTATTTCAAAAAATCGTTAGTAGGATAAATCAAAAAACTAAACTTTCAAAATCATCTATTCTTGCTATGCTATAATAATTTACAAATAATTAATCAAAAATATATTTATAAAGTTTCTTATAATAATCTTGTTGCTTATAATTTGTTGTCATTAAATATGATATATATGACAAATACATAAGTTTGTCTATCACTAATTTTCTATCTACTTTACCTCCAATATGTCTAAATTCAACATAATTATCATTTTTAATTCTTTCAATATTAACAGAAAAAGCTTTTGCACCAAATTTTTTTATACTATTACCAATCATTTTCTCTATTTCTTTTTCAATCACTTTCAAATCTCTTATACCACTTTTTTGTATCTTTTTCTTTAATAATTTATCAATATCTTTTAATAAACTTCTAGTGTAATTTGTTTCAATTCTACTTTCAATTCCTTGGTATACAAAAGGAACACTCCTTTTGTCTATTTCACCTAACATTATTAATCCTTTTGTAATATTCCACTTTACAGGTCTTGTAAAACCTAAATTTATATGTATTGATGTTGTATCATCTTGATACCAATAATTTTGTTTTTCAAAATCATCATAAAAATCATTAATCATTTGAATTGCTGTATCTAAACTTATAACATATTTTTTTGGTGAAAATTCTATACCTCTATTTAAAGTTTGATCAAAATTAAATTTCAATTCATCTTTCCATTTTTTATAAAAATTTGGTAAATGTTTAGCTATCATTTCAATACCATAATCTAAATTTGTATCACTTTCTTCGATTTCTATATCTTCATAATCATCTAATAATTTAAATAATATGGATAATAATTCTTTATTAATATTTCTTACTACAGATGGTTTTTCTAACATATTAAAAGTGTATTCCAAATCTGTTAAATCTATTAGTTCAATTAAATAATTTATTACATTTTCATCATAGACACCATTTTTTTTTGAATCATCGATAAGTCTTTTCTTGATATCCTTCATATATGTACTAAGTTCATCCTTTGTAATATATTTTGGATCATCACATTCTAACTCAAATTCAAAAGCAACAGTGAATAATTCATTTATTCCAGATGAAAGTAATAAATTTCTATCCTTTCTATTGAACTCTAATATAGATTTTAGATATTTCATAAGAATATATATTAATTATATGAACCAACTTTTAGGAAAAGTAAAGTATGGTTCGTCAGAATCATTAAATTCTAACTCAACATATTCTTCACCATCTTCTATAAAATTATCAGTAATTGTATATGTATTGCCGACTGTTATATCATATTTATATCCATCTTTTGTGTCTTTTATACAAGTAACTTCATACTTAGGAAAAATTTCGTGAATCATTTCAAAGAGTTCATCATCTCTAACCCAAGTTTTACTTATTTCTAATATCACTTTCCTTGGGTCTTCACCATCAGATATTCTATATAAATATTCGGTTAGTTTTTCAGGATGTTTTTCTTCAAGATAGAATCTAAACTGACTAGCAACAACATTGAGAATTTTTTCATCTCTGGTTTTACTAACCTTTATTCTATTGTGCATCTCATCTAAAAATTGATCTAAAAGATTTTCAAATGCTTTATATAATTTAAGATATTTCATTGTTATTAAAATTTTTGTATGTTTGAATATATTTCATATTAGTAATTTTATCAAGTACTTGTTTTAAAATTCTTTTTAATTTTTCTTTGGCTTGCTCCATATCATCTGCATATTTTGTATCTTGATACACATTATTCCAATAATATTTAATAGCGAAAACTTCCTTTCTTAAATTTTTACTATATTCCTTTTCTATAATACCCCAAACACTAGGGTTATCTTTAACTTTAAGTTTAAATGTTGATTCACCATCTAAATTTGCTATAAAAATATCATCTACTAACATTGTTCTATTTTATTTTTTAATAATGATCCCCATATGACATTTAATATTTTTTCAATCATGTCCCTATCTTCTTGGTTATACTCACCATCTTCTTTTTTTAACACCCATAAACCAGCATATTTTTGAATTATAATCATAACTTAATTTTTTCTATCTTTCATATGATTAAAATAATCACCTATAATTTTTTCTAATGATTTTTTGTTATATCCAAAAACGGTATTTTTGATTCATCAACTTTTGCTTTTTTGCAAAAACCATCATACAAAACGACTTCACCATTTTGAATTCCGAAATTACCTTCGTGTGTTCCTCTCCATATAGGACTTATCTTGTACATAGCGTCTTGTGCTCTTTTGATTTCTTCTGGATAATCTTTATTTTTAACTACTTGAATAGGATCTCTTGTGATTATATAGGCATTTGTATCACCAAATTTTATTTTAAAAACATCATCTATTTTAACTAAACCAGGTGTTCTTTTCAATTTACAATACTCATAAAGGAAAGGTGCTTCGTGAAAATCAAAAGTTATTTTTAATATTTTACCATTATTTAATTGAAATACAGCACCAAAAACACCAGCACCCAAAAATTTTGTAATCTTTCCAAACTTGGCTTCAAATTTTTTTGTATCTAACTCTGATATAAAATCATCAAGATTATTCCTTACTTGGTCTTGAACTAAATGCGTATTATACATAAGAGTTTCAAAACCAGTAATTAAAATTGATTTAATTGGTTCTAAATAGGATTCAATTTTTTTAAGATATTTCATTAAAATTTTTTATTTTATATATTAAAAAATCATTAATTATAAATATATAATATATATTCACATTTCACAAAATAAAATAATTTTTCGCTGAAAATGTATTAGACTCATTTGAAGGTTCAATAAACAAAGTTATTTTAAAGGCACGAAAACAAATGTTAAAAATAAAAGACAAAAATAAAGAAAAAAAAAGAGTGGTTTAAAAACCACTCTTTCTTTTTTATACTAATTTTGAAAGACCTTCTGTTATATTCCTGTAAATAGCATTCTCCATAATATTTCTTTCTTTGATTAATTTTCTATCAAACATTTCTATCATTTTGATATAAAGTTGTTTGTTTATATCAATAGTATATACATATGTATGATTTATAATTTTTATATTTGAATGTGTTATAATAATAGCTACATTTGGATTATCTAATTCACCAAGACATATATATCTTTTATATGAATTTAATTTACTTATGTCTGTTATTTCTGGAGACATAAATAATTTACTATCATGATTATATAAATATTTCCTAAAAATTTCGAAACAAATTTTCTCATGTTCTGTCGTGAAACTAACTCTGTCTTTGAGTTTTTTTCTGACATAAATTCTAATTTTTATTATTGTTCGTTTTAAAAAATTCATAAATCTGGAATATACTATTATATACGTGTTATGATTTTTTGTTTATATTAAATTTTCTATAATTATATATTTTGTTTTTTATTTTTAATATATAAAGAAAAATATAGTTTCCATAGTGGATAAATATACTGATAAATATATAAATAAGTTTAACATACTTAAACATGCTATTGTTGGTTTTGAGTTTGAGTTTTATTGTGATAGACCGTATCATAAATTGTTAGAACTTCTCAATAGAGAATTGGCACCTGTTATAGTTTCTGGTTTTAGAATTTATCACAGTTCATTTGATCCTACACCTGACCATTGGAAAATTGAACCAGACTTATCAATGGGTTATGATGGTATTGAATTAATAACTGGTCCTATGCACTACGTAGATGCAAAAGTGTATTTGTTAAAAGTATTAAAAATATTACAAGGTTCACAATTTAGAACAGATGATAAGTGTTCTATACATATTAATTTATCTTTTGATAAAGAAACATCTCCAAAGATATTAGACAAATTAAATAAACTAAAACTTATACTTGAAGTTGATGAAAACTTTATTTATAAGTATTTTCCTGAAAGAAAAAATAATTTTTATGCTAAATCAGTAAAAAGATTAATTCCTTTCAAATCATATGATTTTTCAAATAATGCTGCTGAATTATTAGTTAATTCATTAGAACTACCAAATACAAAATATTACGGTATTAATGTGTTAAATGTGTACGATGGTAGATTGGAATTTAGATATATTGGTTCAGAAGGTTATGAAAAAAGAACATTTGAAATATTAGACTTGATGGATTATTTCATTGAATTAACTTGGAATTGTATTGATGAACCATTATCAGAAGAAAATATGAGAGAACTTAAAGAATATCTAAGTAAAAACATCAATCAATTTAAGAATTTTACAAAACTTGATAATTTTATCGCTGAATTCCCTTCTATTAACTTACAAGTTGATATGAATTCAGATTTGATTATTCTTAGAACATACTATGAACAATTTTTTGAACAATTATATGATATTATTACAAATATTTATAATTTAAATAACTGTATAATTAATTATAATACTGAAAATCAAAAGATTGAAATTGTGGATTCTAATTTTAAAACTATTTTTGATATTAGCAAAGTTGATATTATTGATAGTAATATTGATGGTGGTTCATTTTCAAATTGTACCTTTGTAAATTGTGAGATTAAAAATGCTCATATAATTAATTGTACTATAATTTCTACTAATGTTTATAATTCTAAAATAGAATCTTGTAAAATAATTAATGGTTCGATATTAGATGATTGTTATGTTTTTAATTGTTTATTAGATGCTCAAATGAAAAGTGGTGTATTTAGAAGTGGTAAATTAGGTGAAGAAGGTGTAATTGGTAAAGATGTTAAGATTGTTACTTCAGCCAACAATTACTTTGGTGATAACAAGAAACAATCTATGGAAGACAAACTTAAAGCTGTTGGTTCATTTAATAATAAAAGTAATATTAAAACTAAATGGTTAAAAGGCATGGATAATAAAACTGAATAATACCTTGTCAAAAATAACAAGTTTCTAAAATGAAGATTAAAAAATATATAGACTTTGATAAAAAATTGAATGATTTATTTAAAATTAAAAAGATTCAATCAAAAAGTGGTGATGATTCATATAATGTGGGGTTGTACAATGGTATTGAATTGGCAACATCTATATTAAATGATGAAGATCCAAAATATAAAAAAATTAAGGAGGATAAAATTATAAAATTTTCTGAATATCAACCAAGTAAATATAATGGTAATATAGTGGTTGACCAAATTATGGAATGGTTGAGATCAAAGTTGGTGGATAATCCTGATTCAGACACAGTTGCTGTTCCATTAAGTGTGTTTTTTAAAGAGTGTTCTGTTGATAAGAATAAATTTATGACATTTTATAATGAAATGAATAAAACTCAAATTGTTAAAAATTTTAAAGTTAATATAAAAGGTGATTATATAATTTTTACAGATTTTAAAAACAATGAAGAAAAAGAAAATGTAAATGTTAAAATATAAAAATATTCACTTATTGTTACCAAAATTTTTATTTGATCCTTATAGTAGAAAAGGTTTATTTAAATTTTAATATATAAGTTTAATATATAAAAAGAAAAAATATCGTAAATGGGTAACTCAATAACTATAGAACAATTAATTGATATAATACAAGCTGATTTAACAATGTCAGGATTGTTTCCAAAAGTATTGCCTGATATTGAAATTTATCGTATTATAAAAGAACAAGCTTTAGAATGGTTCTATAAAAACTATCAATTTTCTGTTATTAAGGCATATTATTACATGGATTTACAATGTTTTAAAACTGAAGTATATACAAAATATAAATATTTCGTTTTACCTGAAGAAATTGAAAATATTGTAAGGATTGTAAAAGTAGATGATCCTTCATTATTTCATTTGGGTATTCAAGCACCACATTTATCTATAAACCTCGGTGTTACAAATCAACCATTTTTGACATCATTTGTCACAACAGTTGGTGATTTAGCAGTATATCGTTCTGTTATATCAGCATTTTCGGACGAAATAAATAAAATGAATAAGCAATCATTGAAATTTAGATATAACCACATTAATAAAAGATTACATATTCTTACAAAAGTGGATACTGATTTGGTATTTGACGTTTATGTAAGAATAGAACCTGAAGAATTATTTGATTTTCATTTATTTAAAGATTATGTGATTGGTTTATCAAGGATTAGATTAGGTGAAGCTATAGGTAGATTTAACTTTAATATGCCTGGTAATTTTCAATATAACGCAAATGATATGATAACACAAGGTCAAGTTATGGTTGATAAAGTAATTGAAAAAATAAAATCAGAAACTCAGAGTGGTTGGTTCTTTATGAGTAGATAAAAATAAAATTAAAATATATGAAAACAGAATTTGATAAATTTTTAAATGAATATGGTGGTCCTGGAAAGGCTATTGGTTTTAGATATTCTGAACCAAGTATAAATTATACATTTTCAATAAATGTTGTCGTTAATCCTGAATTAAAACCTGTATTTGTAAAAAATATTATAAAAGATATTTTTAAAAAACACAATGTTGGTGAAGATTCTATCTCTTTTAGACATGTTGGTGCAGATGAATATAAATTAACTATTAAAATTAAAGGTTATTCAAAATATGAAATTATTTCTATGATTGATTTATTGATGAAAAATGTTAATAAAAAACTAAGAGACGATGTTTTGTTTATTTTTGATTCTATTGATTTACAAGGAAGAGATATTGAAGTAAAAAATAGACCAATTGGTTTCAAACCAAATCAATATGAAGATTAATATGAAAACATATTTAAAATTCATAAAAGAAAAAAAGAATAACGGTATTTTAATAGTGGTTGATGTGCACTAATGATTTCATTAATTCTTGTATGACCAACAATTTGATGGTATCCATCAAGAGGCTTTTTATAAACTTCAATTGAAAAGATAAAAGCAGAAACTCAGAGCGGTTAATTCTTTATGAGTAGATAAAAAGAAAATCTCTCAATTTGAGAGGTTTTTTAATTATATTGCTTTCCAATTTTTCAAATCAAATTTATCACCATGATTTAATACCTTTACCACTATTGATATATTTCTTTGTAATACATAAATTATTAATATCTCCTATAATTTCTGGTGATATTTTATTATTAAAACCATAAATTATGGATGATGCATATTCAACACCATATTTTTCTAAACAAGATTTTTTCATTTTTTCTTGTATACTATTTATTTCTTCTTGTGTTTTATTATTAATTTTAATTTTCATATTTTCAATAATATCTTTATTCTCTAACGCATAAAATTAAATAAAATTAAATATATCATATTTTTCTATTTTATTTTTTTAATATATATTTGTATGAAAAATTATTTAGAGTTCATAAAAGAACAATCAGAAAATCGCAATGATGGTATTCTTATTGTTTGTGATTTACAAAAAGAGTTTAGTCGTTACATACCTACTGGTATGGTTGATGCTGTTATTGATTATTGTAAAAAATTTCACACAGTTTATCAAATTTGGGATTCTAATAATGCTAACAAACCATCTTACACATTCCCAAATCAAAAAGCTGCTATTATCAAAAAATTTGGTACTAAATTTTCAGATGAATTAGAAGATACTGTTGCAAAACTAAATCAAAAACACCCTAATGCAAAAGAAGGTGATATTTTTGAATTTGATGATGTTAATTCTTACGTAGTTAGAGTTAAAAATAATCACGGTTGGTTTTATGTTCCAGAAAAAATGGCTGAATTATTCAAATCATTAAAAGGTAAAACAGTCATTTTGGTTGGTGGTGCATATGGTGAATGTTTAAAGGATGTATATGAAGCAATGAAATCATTTGGTATAAAACCACAATATGATAAAAGGTTTATATACAGCGCAAAAACTAATAATACTCAGCAATTTGATCCAAAAACACAACCAACTTTAATATAAAAAAATTAAAAGATATGTTTAAAAAATTATTATCATTAATGAAAAATTCCGTTATAGTAAAAAACGGAAAAAGTTCATCAACAAGAATAATAAGTTATAGTATAAGTGCTATTATTCTTTTATTTTGTTTGGTTTTTATTGGTATAGAAATATCAGCTGCAATTATTGCATTAAATACCGTAGGTAAATATGTAATTTCAAATGAAATTATTATTATATTTGGTTCATTATTAGCACAACAATTGACATTACTTGGTATTACTAAATCAAATGAAACATCTCAACTTAAATTAGAGAAAAAAGAAAAACCAGACGATAAAGCAAAATTTTAAATTAAAGCCACTCAAACGAGTGATTACTTAATACTCACATTCGAATATCTACGGTTAGGTATATGTATTAGTTGTATCTTATGATTACTTCTTGAATTGTTTTGCTGTACTTTTTCTTGGTAATCCTGTCATTGTATCTATATTATTTTATACATTTAATTTTTTTAATTCATTATATACATAATTATTAATATCTTCTATGTTTTTAAATTTTTCGCATTTGTCAGAAACATTTTCCTCATCCCAATGGTCTTTATTATAAAATTCATACCAACAACTCAGCATGTTTTCTATTTCCTTGTTTATAACAACTTTTCCTATATATCTTCCTTTTACATTTTTTCTAAATCTTACTTCTTCCAAGAAAATAAAATCTCCAATATTCCAATGACTAATATCTTTGTCTGGTGCATCATTTATTTCATATACATAAAATGTATTTGTTTCTTTTGCTCCCATATTTCTACTTGAAAATGCCCCCATTATAGCACCTCCTATATATTTTGATGCACATATTTCTCCAATATCTGAAATCCAAAATTCATCATATTTAATAACTGGATTACCATCTTCATCAACAGCTTCATAATATCCATTGGGTTCAAACATTACTTCTTTTCCTACAAATTCAGTCATAACTCTAAAATATCTTTCTCTTTCCTTTTCTTTTATAAGTTCTATTATACGATTTTCAAAAACTTCTTTTGAATTCCATCTTGGTTCTTTCTTTCCACCAATAAATAATTCATATGTTTGTAAATGTTTCATATTTTATTTATTTGTTTTATAGTGGTATATATAAACAAATTACTTTTTAATGTTTCTTACAGTGAATATTATTTTAAACAATATTTTGGACCGAATGGTGGCTTAACATTTATTATAAATAAATTAGATGATACTAAAGACTTAGCATTAAAAAAAGAAAAAGATGGTAATATAGAAGTATGGAACTACCGAGATGAAAAAGTGTATTCTTATTATGTTGATAAACCAAAAGATTTTATTGATTATTTAATTAAACACACTGAAGGATATGAATTTGTAATTGAATATTTTAAAGAAAATCCAATAACATATAAAGATTTACCCGATATTGATTTAAATGATTTGAGAGAAAATTGGATAGACTATAATATAGATTACGTTGAACATTTTATAAATAATTATGATTCTAGAGAATTTATATTTTTTGATTCATTAAAACAAAAAATGTATGATGATTTGTTATATACTAATAGTCTGGACAATGGAATAGATGCTATGATAAACTATATTGAAGAAAACCTTAGTGCAGATTCTTATGATGAAGAAAATGTAAAAAATATGACATCAACAGAATTGATAAATTTACTAAGAACGCATGATTTATGGGAAGATTTCTTATCAGAATGGTTTAATACTAACATAAGTGGTAATAAAAATGAACTTGAAACATATTTTGATAATTTGCCAGATGATGAAAAAATAGATTTTATTGATAGAAGAGAATTTATGGAAATGGTTTCAAAAGAAGTAGATGATGAAGAATTATTTTATTATTATTAACTTTACTGTTTGTGAGGTTTTTAAAAACACTACCTTTGAAAATATTTTCCATTACACTTCATTAATGAGTTTTTTAATTTTTGCACAAACTTCATAGTTTTCTTTTCTGATTTCTGACTCCATTTTTTCCATCAGTAAAAACTTCTGGACAGAACGAATATCAGCATATTCAAACTTTGTTTCAAACATAATTTTTTCATAGAGACGAATGTAGTTTTCAATGTTTCTCTTTGGGCATACCAACACCCTTATCGGCCTCTTATCTAAATTCTGTACCGGTTGGAACACCTACTTTAACCGTTACTACAGAACCTTATGCTTATGTGGGCTTATCTATCAACAACACATGGATTGATGCTAAATATACCGGTTCGGGTACCAGCGTTACACTCGATTTATCGAGTATTTCATCGCCAAGTACATTGGATATCGTTATTACTAAACAAAATCGCCAGCCTCATGTCGGAACAGTTCAGTTGGTTCCCAATAATACTCCTTATGTTATTTATCAGAGCAATGTTATTCATGATACCGGAGTTGCAGCTAATGGGAATGTTGAATACAGCGAAAATGTTAATCTGGATGTAACCCTCTCAAATGTTGGACTTCAAGATGCAAATCAGGTTGAAGCTACGCTAAGTTGCAATAATCCTCATATTCATTTAACTGATAGCATAGAATCGTTTGGAGTTATAGTTGCTTCTGCAACTTCAACTAAATATAATGCCTTTGCCTTTACAGTTGATACGGTTGTAAGCGACCAAGAAACAGCTACTTTTACAATAACTGCTACCGATGATCAAAACACTTCATGGACCACGACTTTTACCCTTCCATTAAATGCACCTGTTTTAAATGCTACTACCGTTTTAGTTGATGATGCTGCCGGCAACAACAATGGTCGTTTGGATCCGGGTGAAAATGCAATTATTAAAATTCTTACTAAAAATATTGGACACGCTGTTTCACCAACGGCAATGGGCAATCTAAGTACGACCTCTACCAATTATATTAACGTAAATAGTCCGAATTACAACATGGGTGCAATAACAACATCGGCTAATGTCTATACAATACCGCTATTCAAACATACTATTTTCAAACGATAATAGCTTTGAGATGTAACTACTAAAGAATACGGTATTGTGTTGGCTCCAATGATGTCTGACCATGTAGAATTATCAAGTGAACTTTGCCATAAATAAGTTATGTTACACCCTATCGTATAACCTGTTGAATTTAAAGTAACACTTGTATTTGGACATGAAACTGAATTAGGAGTAGCTGAAATTGTTCCAGCAAGAGGAGTACCTGAACAAGGCGGTTCCATGTCTTTTACGCAAATGCCAAATGTTCCTTGAACATCACCTCCATATTCCCAAAATTGTCATATTTTATACAAATATATAGCAAAATTTTGAATAAAAAAAATTATTTATTGTAATAGTTATCAATAGCATATATAAGTTTCTGCATATCTGCATGATAGAAGCCTGCAAATTCTACACCGAGTTTTTCAAGTGTAGAGATTAAAAAAGTTTCAAAAGATTATTTTCTCTTGAAACCTTTTTCATTTATAAATGATCTTGCTTGTTCAAGATGTTTAGTTTGCACTAATAACCATTCTTTAACAGCAGTGTAAGCGTCACATTTTCCTCTTACTACGTTGATAGCAAGTGAAAAGTTCTTATCTTTCTTGTAAGCAATAGCAAAGTATTTCAAATCACCAGTATATTTAGAAACTAATTCTTCAACTTCTGCAACTCTTTCAGCTAAAAAGTTTCTAACTATAACTTCGATATTTTCAATCCAAGCTATTCTTTCAACATCAGATACAGGATTTAACTGAGCCTTTAAATCGTCTATAGTTTCTTTCAAAACCATTTCGATTATGTAGTCTTCTCTGTTAGATTCTTCTGTAAGTAAGTGATGTCTAGCACAGTACCATTTTGATTTCGCCTTAACCATCATGTCATCTTCAAAAGTGATAACAACACCTTCTATATCAACCGCAGTTTCTAACCACTTCATTATAGATTCTAAATCAGAACCTATTGACATAGTTTTAACAACATCAAAACCTAAACCTCTAAACTGTTCAACATCAACATATTCTCCAGTCTTGTTGTTTCTTACTCTTAACAAGATTAAGTTAGTATCTTTGTAGTCTAATACAATCTTGTTCTTGAAAGAAACGTATTCCCACATAGTAACTAAATCGTTATCTAAACATTCGTTTACGAATTTAAAGATAGATTCATTCTTTGCAAGCAATTCGTTTGCAGAAACAGCCTGGTCGTTGTCAAATCCCATTTTAGTCTTTGCAACAACTTTACCGTTAGGTAATCTAATGAAAGATATTAAAGAACCGTCTTCTTTGTTGTAGACAGACTTTATCTTTTTATTTTTTACTTTATCGAATAAAGTTTCAGTAACCTGGTCTACGTTCCAGAATTTATTCAACATCAAGTATCTATTGAATACAGTACCATCTTCGTTGAAGACATAGGTTAAACCTCTGAATTCACGAGCATCGTAATTCTTACCTTCCACAGGAACTAAAAAGTCCATATACTTAGGTAATCTGTAGTTAAATGCAGAAACTTTGTAACCATCTATATAGTTTACAGTTTCGTAAAAAACCATAATACCCTTAGATGCTACAATCTCTTTAGACTGTTCATATGTAGGTAAAAAATATTTCATATATCCATTTTTAGAATACAAAATTAAGCAAAAAATATCGAAATAAAAAATCCTGAGATTTAAAATTCTCAGGTTTGTAAAAACATATGAAGTACTTACTCTATTTTAAAGGTCTGAAAATTAATTTTTTTATGAGTTTATGTAAACTTCACAACTTTTAACATCAAATTTGCCAGCCAAATAAGAAATTATCTTTTGATGTTTAAATTATTAGAATATTAATGATGCTTTTGAATCCCATTTAGTATAAAGTTTTCCATTTTCTCTCAAAATTAAATACTTGAAAGTATCTTTTACTTCATCTGCCATACAATCTTCATCAATAACTGTTGATATACCATTCTCACCACACATTTCATATTGTAATGCGCCAAAAGTTAGTCTACCTAGTAATTTTCCTTTTTCTCTGATATATGCTTTCAGAAATGTAAAGAATGAGTTCGTATCCGAAGAGTTTTCTTCAATCCACTTATCAATATTATTGTTATTATTTGATTTCCACAATTTTCTAAATGTAACTTGGTCAACACCAAGTTCTTTTAATCTTAAAAACAGTTTATTGAAATCATATTTAAAATCAGTATCATTATCAATAAACAGTAATTTCTCAATATTATTAAGTACATTCAAAGAAATTCTAAGGTTAAAATCATATTCTTTAATCTTCTTACAAAGTTCATCAAGATTAAAACGAAGTTTTTCAGTAACTCCAATAATATTCAAGTTGTTTTCATTATCAAATAAATCAGATACAGATAAAGAAATAGTTTTAACTCTTACCTGATCTCTGAGAAATTCAAGTGTTTCATCATCTAACATCACACCAGTAGTCTGGAGTTCAATAATATAAAACGGTGATTTGAGTGAGGTATTCCAAGTTGCAAATTTATTTAAAAATTTCTTGTTCTGTAATGCTTCACCAGTACCAGTAAGTATAATTATGTTTACACCATTATCCTTAGCGAATGATAATCTTTCAATGTAATCTCTTTCAAATCTGGGATTTTTACCACATTGAAATTCATCTTTGTAGTCATTGTCATGTGTTTTTGAAACACAGTAAGGACAGTTGTTTACACACTTATTCGTGGGAACTACTATGGATAGACTTTGAATTTTCATATTATTTTAAAATTGCTTTTTCAAGACTGTTAAATTTTCCTGAACTGCAAAAATGATTATCTTTATTCTGCTTCATCATCTTCATCTATTAATTTTTCAGTAGATTGGTCTTTTACTTCTTCTGGATGAACAAAATTAGAACTCACATTCGAATTATCTACGGTTGTAGGTGTAGGCATAGTTGTATCTTCTGCTTCATCAACCTTGTTTTTCAGTGTTTCTTTATACCAAGCATCATACTGCTGGAATTTATCTTTTTCAATAACATAAAAGTTATCGTAACCATTTTCAATAGCGTACTCACTTGCTTCACGAAGGTCAAGTTTATCAAACTTACAAATAATAATTTTATGGTCTGAACCAAATACCATATGATTTTCACCATATAATCTTTGAGTACCTTCAAGAACAGCAGTCATTAACTGGCCAATTTGAACATATAGTTCTGTACCTGAATCTTTTGCAAATTCAGCAACGTCTTTCTTGCTTTTTATTTTCTTAACAATCTGAAGATTCATAACATGATTTAAAATCCTACCAACATTCTTATTGATAAATCTCTTTAAGAAATCATTTGCAGTTTCGTTAATAAATTCAACATCTGCACCAGCTCTTATAAGTTTTCTTACAACTCTGTCAAGTTTAGTATTTTCAATAGCCCAAACACCTTCCATTTCTTCTATAATACCAAATACTTTGTCAAGTAGTTCATATACTTCATGTACGTATTCATATTCGTTGAAATATTCACCTTCTTCATTTTTCTCTTTATTTTCACCGTGGAAATTAAGAATAGAATGTGTTAAAGGATTTACACCACTATATTCTTCATTTTCTATAGGAGATTGAACAGAGAAGAAATATTTCTTTGAAAATTTAAAATCATCTGCAAAGTCTTCTGCAGTCTTTTCTTTTTGTTTATTTGTGTTTATAGCACTTTGAGTTGCAATATGAATATCACTTTGTTTGAAACCAAGTTTATTAGCGATTTCTTGCTGGAATCTTGAAATTTCATTTGCAATTCTATCTTCTGAAATACCGTCAGCAGAAATTACTTCTTCTTTTTTGAGAATTGAATAAGTACCTTCTTTTGTAACTGGCGACATAATACCTTTATTAGTTTTTGTAGCCAATATAAAATTCTTTTCTTCAATCAAAAGGTCTGACTTTTTAAAAGTCTTAGTAATTTGTTTTTCACCAACAATATCACAATATATGTTGATTTTTGTGCCTACTTTAGCGTCAATTATCTGCTTGTAGTATTCTTGACTTTCTTCAAAAAGTTCATACGCATATAGTTCCAAACCTTGAAGTTTTGTAAGAACAATGAAACCAAATTTATATAGTTTGCCTTCTCTATCAGAAACTATCATAATTGATTCAAAATCATCTTCAAGAACACTCTTAACAGAATATTCTTTACCGTCAATATATACTGGATTTGCTAATTTTTCTTCTTTTGGAGTTTCAACAAGCAATATTAAATCTTCTGTATCACCTGTGATTATATTTGAATTTTCTCTCTCAAAATCAATAAGTTCATCAAATGACAAAAATTTAACAATTCTGTTCATGTACTTAATATCTGATTGATTAAATTGTTGCCAACGAAGGAAATTAATATATTTTAATATGTCTTCTTTTTCTGAAGACATGACAGCGTCTTTCCATTTAATGGCTTCTTCTTGGTTTTTAATTGAATTGAGGTCAAATTTCTTTAGTTCTTGATATTTCATACAATTTTCTGTTTATAATACAAAATTATGGAATTAATATTAAATAAAAAAATTATATTTTTTAAATTGGTTATTACCAATTCATTCCTAAATTTTTAATTCCATTTTCTCCAATCTTTCTCAAAACCATCATTTCATTATAATATTTTATTCTGTTTGTAGTAACTATCACTTAAGGAATTCTATATTTTCCTTTACTTTTCATTTAAATATATTTCATAACCTTCGTCTTTTAATAAATTTATTTGTTTATAAGCGTTTACTGCTAATTTATCACATTTTTCGTTTTCAGGATGTGAATTATGTCCTTTTATCCAAACCATTTTGACTTTGTGTTTTCTATAAAGAACTAGAAATCTTTTCCATAGGTCTGAATTTTTTCGGTTTTTAAAATTATTTTTCTCCCAATTGAATACCCAACCTTTATTAACAGAATCGATAACATATTTAGAGTCGGAAATGATTTCCAATTCTAAATTATCTTTTTTGAGTGCTTCAAGACCTGCAATAACTGCGAGTAATTCCATTCTGTTATTCGTAGTTAATTTATATCCTTGTGATAATTCTTTTCTTAAATCACCACAAACTAATATCGTACCATAACCACCAACACCTGGGTTGCAAGAACAAGCACCGTCCGTATAAATAAATACTTTCATTACTTTACTGTTGCGTTTTTATCCCAAAAATCTACACTTTTTAAATATTTTTCTCTATCGAGAGGCACACCAGAACCACCTTCAGAAATACCAAGAGCATTTCTAATCATAGTTTCAGGTTTCATTGGTTCTTCGTTTGGATGACTTTGACCAAGAATAGCCACAATACCCCATTCTCCATCGAATAAGAAAGGTATTCCATCATTATTAGGATTTTCTGAATGTTCCTTGTGAAGTTGTTCATAAGAATAAAGAATTAGAATCAACCATTCTGCTTTAGGTTTACCAAGTGGTAATTCTAGCCATCTCGAAAAAACTGGTAATTCATTATCTCTACGTGCAGAATAACCACTTCTTAAATATTGATAATTTTCAAGTGTAATAGGAAGTGAACCAACCTTTGCATCTGTAAAATTTGTAATAGCAACAAGTTTACAAAATGATGCATAACCATCATGTACAAATATTTGAGTATTATCTAAATTTGAAATATTTTTTCCTTTTTCACAATTTTTAAAATCAATATAATTTAATACATCAATTGATTTTTCAAATTCTTCTGGTGTCATATTTAGAATTTTAGTTCCACCAAAATTTTTATCAAAATGTCTTTTACTAAAGTCTGTTAATTTAATTTTCATTTACTTCTACAAAATTTATTTTTTTTTGTCTATCTTATTGGAGAAATTATATACATTTTTATTTATTTTTTTTAATCTCATCTATTTGTTCAATCAAAATTAAATATCATAAATTGGACAAGCTTTGCATTTTTTTCTACAATTAATAACACTATCAGAAAACTCTTTAACTTTATTTGAATACCATACATCCTGAAGAAAATCTAAATTTTCAACAGATACATCAATACCTTCTTCCCAACCATTAACACCTTCAGAAAAACTGCATGGGTAATATTTTGCATCGGAAGATATATAACAACTATAAATTGAACTTTCACAAGGTTCTGCAAACATTTCAAGTTGAGTTGCATTTTCTCTATTTTTGATAGATTTTACAAACTTGGGCGCTGAACATGAATCAAATCCCATAGGGATATTATTATTAAGTGCATAATCTGTCAATTCTTTGAATTTTTCTTGTGAAAGTTGAGTATAATGACCTATTGCTCTACCTTTAAGTTTAAGGGAAAGAAAAACAATAGCATTAAGTTTTGAAAGTCTTGGGTCTGACATTTTATCATTCATAAGTTCAATAGCTCTATCATATGTTTCGTTTGAAATCATAAAATGAATATTGACTTGTTTCATACCTCTGTTAGTAAGTTCATGAATTGCATTATAGGTTAAATCTTTATCATAAAGACTAACTGCAACAGCACCGCAAGTAGAAGCAAGTCTGTCAAATAATTCTGGTGTCATACGACCACCATTAATAGTTACGTTAGGTGTTACACCATTAGATTTTGCATAATCAAAAATCTTCCACATATCAGGATTACTATCAATATCACCGATACCAAAAGCAATCTGAGTAATAGTTGGTGGAAGATTATGAAACACTTTTTTGAATGTCTCAAAAGACATATTTTTACCTTTTCCTGTATTACCTTTGTAACAGAATTTACACGGACCAATACCTTTTACACCATTACAAATTGTAGATATTTCCATATCACAAATTTCAGGAAGTCCAAGTGTCATATCACCATCATCTTTTTTTGTTGCACCCCAACGAACAAAAAGACCATCAGACTTTCTAAATCTATAATTATATTTTGGATGTATCAATGATTTAAAATTTTCATTTTCAATAATGATTCCAAAAGATCCATCAAACATTTTAATTTTTGTTGCTTTCATTATTTTTTTTTTTTATTAAAGAATTGATATTAAAACTAATATAAGAACGCATACAGACAAAACTGAAAGTGAATAAACTATCATATTCTTATCTGCTTTCTTTTTGTCTGGGTTACTCTTTATTTTTGTAATGAAATATGAACTTGTCATATATCCAATAAAAAAGAACAGACCATCTGTTAATGGTGTCGTTATATCAAACCAATACATAATCAGACCATAAATCACTGAGCATATCAGTGCTGGTACTGTATACTACTTTTGAAAGAGGTGGAAGGTCAAGAGTTTCCACATATTTTCTTTCAATTACAAGGTCTGGATTCTTCCTAGCATTGTGCTTTGGTGGAAGTTTTTCCAGTTCTTCGATTGTAAGTTTTCCAGTTCTTACTTTACGTTGAACATAAGTTCCACGTTTGAAGAATGAAGGATAGTCGTTCCATTTGATGCCTTTCTGGAAAAGCATTTCCTGTTTTTCAGAACCGTTCTTACCTTCAAGTTGATTGTGTGAGTAAACTGATTGTGCAGCCATAGAAATAGAATTCTTAGTTGCATCAAATTCTCTCCATAGGAATGTGTTTACTGCTTCATCAAGAGTTGGTACATTCCAAACTCTACAATCGAAACGAGGTCTCTTACCGACTTTTTCAGGTAGATATTCAGATAGTTTTTCATTGAAAAATACTGAACACATTGATGATAATTCGGTCAGAATTTTGAAGACTTTACCATTAAAATATGATTGAGATTTTATGTCATTATTGTACCAACAAAGTGTGATTTCATCAGACTGAGTGTATCCACAATTAGCATTTGTTTCTGCAACAAGATACTTAGTTGTTTCAACCATCAGTTTTGATAATCTTTCATCATATGGTCTTTTTAGACCTTTTGTAAATTTTGAAAAACCTTTTCCATCAAGTCTTGCCATTACTGGTAGAAGAGGAATTAGTCTGTATTTTGTTGTTTGGCTTTCGTACATCTTCATACGATCGCCCAGTTTGTCATTTTTCATAAATACGTTTATAATTATTAAAAATAATTGCAACCAAATGTTCTTAAAATTTAATTACAAAATTATAAAAAATATATGAATTAAAAAAAATTAAATTATAGATAATTTTTTATCATTAAAATTATTACAAAATGATATTTTATGTCTTTAAAACTTTCTCTACATCTTATTAAGAACAATAAAAATTGTATCTATCATTGGGAAAATACTTCAATCGGTAAGTCCATTGCCAAAAAAAAATAAAGTAAAAATATAAAAATAATGAAGATAAAAGTTTTATATATAGTAATATAAAAAAAAAAATATTTATGAAAAAGAAAAAGGATATTTCATTATTTAAAGACGAAAAGAAATGTGCATTATGTGGCAGACAACTTAGGTATTTCTTTGAATTAGAATCTGGTGTTTGTGAAAAATGCCAAATTGGCAAAAACCAAAAAATTAAAACATTTGAACAATTTACATACAATAAAAAATAAATAAAACAATAAAAAGAATTAAAATGTTCAAATCATTCTCTGATATAAAGAACAAAGCAAGACTATCAGATAAAATATTAAAAATGCTTAATGAACAAATAAAGAATGAACTTGAATCTTCACAAATATATAGGGCAATATCTTTTTTATAAAAATTGTAAAGTAGTAACACCAGCTTGTAATGAAGTAAAAAATTCTTACAAAGAATCTTTAAATCATGAAATGGAAATTTCTAAAAATTGGAACGATATTGCAAACGCATCGTTGACTAAAAAGGATAATGATACTTATGCTTTTGCACAAAAAATAATATGTAAAAAATTATGATAACAAAATTTAAAATATATGAAAACTTTGGAATTTTTGCTGACACTGAGAAATCAGAAATTGCAATAAAAATATTGCACGTATTGGCACAAATTCAAATGTTTCATTGGCAAACACCAAAAATGGGTCATCATAATGTTTTTGATGAATTTAATGAAGAATTTAAAGAAATAGCTGACAATATAATGGAAGTTATTCAAGGTAAATATGGTAGAATTATGATAAATATAGACACATATATACCATTAAGAAATCTTCAAGAGTTAGATTCTTATGGTTTTGCTGACCAATGTATTGAGATATTTAAAGTTTACCAAGATAATATATTTAAAGATGATCGAGAAATCTCTGCATTAATAGATGAAGTTATAGCATTATTACAAAAATTAAAATATTTATTAACATTTAATTAAAAAATATTTATTGTTATAATAATTTAACAAAAAAGACAATATGAAAAATTATAACAATTTCATTTAGAAAAAATCATTCGAAAAGAAAACATAGATGTAATTTATAATAAATATTATAAAAACATTGATTACAAAATATTTAAAGAAATTATTTCATCAGATCCAACATCTTGGATAGATGGAAATCTTTATTTCGGTAAATATTGTAAGTGGCTTTTAAACCTTTATAAATCAAATAAATTAAAATTAGAAGACCTTTATAAAGTAAAAGACTATTTGGATATATTTAATAGACAATCTGTTAGAAATAAATTACCTCTCAATAAAAGAGATATAAATTTATATGATTCTCTGGGTGAATTAGCAAAAACTATAGAACCTTTTAAAGAAAGTGAAGAAATTTTAAGCAGAAGTGAGATAAAAGATAAAATTTTTGTAAAGGAGTTTAAAAATTTTAATTTATATATTCCTAGAACATATGAAGATTCATGCATTCTTGGTAAAGGAACTGAATGGTGTACAGCCACAGAAAAAACCTCTAAATGGTATAAAAAATATCATAAACCTGGAAGAGAATTACTTATATTCATTTCTAAAACAGATTCAAAAGAAAAATACCAACTTCATTTAAGATCAAAACAATTCATGGATAAATTCGATAAAAAAGTTGATCTAAAAACATTTTTAAATGAAAATGAAGATATAAAATATTGGTTGTTAAATAATTATAATAAAGAATATAAAAAATATTTTAATGATTCTATTAAATGGGGAAAAAACACACTATTAGGTTCACCAAAAATAGTTGAAGGCGATTTTGATTGTTCTTATAATCAATTAACTTCATTAGAAGGTGCCCCAGAAAAGGTTGAAGGTTATTTTAATTGTTCTTTTAATCAATTAACTTCATTAGAAGGTACCCCAGAAAAAGTTGAAGGTTATTTTGATTGTTCTTATAATCAATTAACTTCATTAGAAGGTGCACCAGAAATGGTTGAAGGCAATTTTGATTGTTCTTATAATCAATTAATTTTATTAGAAGGTGCACCAGAAAAGGTTGAAGGTAATTTTAATTGTTCTTTTAATCAATTAACTTCATTAGAAGGTGCCCCAGAAATAGTTGAAGGTGATTTTTATTGTGATAATAATAAATTAACTTCATTGGAAGGTGCTCCAGAAAAGGTTGAAGGTGATTTTATTTGTTCTTATAATCAATTAACTTCATTAAAAGGTGCACCAGAAATAGTTAAAGGTGATTTTTATTGTTATGATAATCAATTAACTTCATTAGAAGGTGCCCCAGAAATAGTTGAAGGTGATTTTTATTGTGATAATAATAAATTAACTTCATTGGAAGGTGCTCCAGAAAAGGTTGAAGGTTATTTTGATTGTTCTGATAATCAATTAACTTCATTGGAAGGTGCTCCAAAAATAGTTGAAGGTGATTTTATTTGTTCTGATAATAAATTAATTTCATTAAAAGGTGCTCCAGAAATAGTTGAAGGTGGTTTTTATTGTTATAATAATCAATTAACTTCATTAAAAGGTGCTCCAGAAATGGTTGAAGGTAATTTTTATTGTTATAATAATAATTTAACTGAAAAAGATATAGAATGGTTAAAACAAAATTGTAAAATAAATGGGAAAATTATATGGAAATAAAATATTAAGAAAGTTAAACAATGTGAAATCATTTAAATTATTTGAAAATCCAAATTATGTTCAAAATTTTCAAACAAAAGATGGTAATTATGTAGATTTTCACTTTAATGAAGGTTTTGCATTTGGTTTTTACAATGGTGATTTTTGTGTTAATTACACACATATAGACTGTTTATATGATTGGTTAAAAGAAAAAGGATGGTATAATCTACCAATACCAGATATAAATAATAAAGAAAGTTTAAAAGAATTTCATGATCAATATCCAGATGTTCCTATTGAAAAAATAGTAGAGTATGAAAAACATGCAGGTAGAGGAGATTTAGCTGGTAGATATTTTCCAAAATATAAATTAATTACATTTTGGAAATTTCCAAAAGATAATAAAGAACTTCATGATGTTGTAAATGCTATTGAAACTTATTTAAACAAAGACATATGGAATGACGATGAATGTAAAGTAGAAGTTTTAGTAGATGAAGAATTAGAAATGCGTGATGATTATTGGTGGAGAAGAGATGCTAAAGTTGAATTTATTCCTTTAAAAGAATATAAAGGCGGTCCAAAAAAGCATTGGCAAGATGAAGTAAATCCTCATTTGTTAAATTAGAAAGATAAACAAGAACTTAAAAAGAAAGGTTTTGGAAAAGGATTTGGTTCCGACTTAACCGCATGGGATTCAAAAAATCCATTAGCTTGGAGACAAGCAAAATATCAAGAAAGCGTAATTACAGATTTTGAAAACTTTATCGAAGTTTTTGACAGTTCGATAGATTTTAAAAAATACAAATTGTAGTTTTAATAATATTTCTAATTACCAGCAAAAATATGATTATAGTTTGTATATGATTGTTAATAAATTACCTTTTATGCTCACCAGTTGGAGAATCAAAAACAATTTCAATTTTTTCTTTTGATGGTGTAAAAGAAATTCTTGAAATTTTTCGTTGGAGAATTCTTTTATTTTATATTCTTTATTATATTAATCATTTCTTCAGTTTCATATTTATTATTAAGAATAGTATTATAATGTTCTTTTATACTCTTTGCTTTGTGTTTCATGAAAAAAATATCATTATTATCAATATTTTTTGCATAGTCATTAAGATCACAATTTATAGCAATTCGTCCATCTACATACAATATCAAGTCATAATCTTTAAAAAAGATGTCATAATTAGTTTTGTAAAATTTGGAAATTTTTGCATGTTCTATAGCTGTTTTGCTTTCATTTTCTACATAAATCATTTCCCAAAACGATGATTTCATTTGTTTGTCATCAGTTATGCAAAAATAATCCCAATCTTCTGTCTTAAAATGATTGTCATAAATATTGTAATAATCATTGATAATTATTGTAAATACACATTTTTTCAATTTATTTATATTTTCCATTTCTATATACCAAAATCTTTTTTATTTATATCGGTTATTATACCATATACTTTATTTTTTAAATTATAATCATGTATTACTTGAATACATTGTAGTTTATCGCATTTTTTACCATTTAACATTTTTCCAACTTTAGTATGGTCTACTAAAAAAGGATAACAATTTATTTTACCATTATTGATTTTTTCATAAGTTGAGACAAAAGGTGAAATCATTTTTTTATATTTTTCAGATTTATAAAAAATATCCGTTTTAGTATCATAAATATAAGAATAATTAATATCAATATATTCTTCGATATATGAAAAATTATTTCTTATATTATCAACAAAATCGTGTGCAAGACAATCATCTCGATCTAATCTTGTTATTATAACATAATCGTAACCTTTAAGAGTATAAATATATTTATTTATTGAATTTATTATTACTTTTTTAATATCGATTCCTTTTTTAATTTCTGGCACTTTCAATATAATTTCATTTTCCAGTACATCACCATAATATGTTACACTTTTATCTACTATTGATAATAGTGTAAAATCTTGATTACTTTGATTTTTTAATGATGGTCTGCAATATCTATTCATCAAGTAAATACTATTCTTTAACCAATCATCCCAAGATAAATTTGTTTCATTAAATCTCCACTTAATTGCTAATCTTGTTACAACCAAGTGTTTTATTTTTATAATTTCTTTAAATGAATTTGTTATTCTTTCAACATTAATAATATTATTATTTTTGTTTTCAATCATTTTAGAATGATACATATTTCTAATTTGTGAATTATTCTTTGTTTCATCTCTTGTAGATAAACTATTTTGATGAACTCTTCTGTAAAATAATACTTTGTCTAAAAAATAGGATGTTGATATTTTATTAATTCTCTCTATTAAATCACTATCAGCAGCACATATCCAAGGCTCATAGGCACCTACTAATTCTATAATTGGTTTTTTATAAAAAATAACACCAGCGGCAAATCTTTTGAATAAAGTATAAATTTTTTTATTATCTTTTATAAAAAAATCAACACACTTTATTCTTATAACATCATAATATTTAGCAAAATACATTACTTCTTTGATCATATCTAAATCCATAATATCATCACTATCAAATCTTAATATGTTGTCATATTTTACCAAATTTAATAGTGTATTGGATGTGATATATGTACCTTTATTTGAATCCATCATATATATCTTTATATTCCTATATTTTGATTTAATTTCTTCCAGTTTTTTCAAAGTTTTTGCACAATTATCAACACCTATAAGAATTTCATAATTATTATTATTGTTAAAATATGTTTGATTTTCAATAGAATCCAAACATTCTTCTATATAGTTTTCTGTCTGATATGCTGTTATTATTATTGATAATGGTAATTTGTCTTCAGTTGATTTATTTGTTTCGATATATTTTAAACGATTATCTATAATATTTATTCTTTCTTCGAGTCTCTCAATTTTATCTTTAAGTTCTCTCTTCTCCATATCTTCAAGCATTCCTAAAATCTTAACATCTAATTCATCCATTTCTTCAATTTTCTTGATTTCGTTCTTTTTAGCCTCGATTTTAATGTTTTTATTTTCATTCATAATTTTTGTATATGTTCTTCTTAATTCGGAACCATGCTTTGTTTCTGGCATTTTTGTTAATTGTTTTTCGTGTTCTCTCCTAAAATACAATCTTTCTATTCTGTTTATTTTTGTAACATTGCTTAATCTTTTTAATAAATCTGAATCAGCAGCACATTTCCAATCTTGATAACCACCAACTTTGTTAAATATTTCTTTACTTATAAATATAACACCATCATCACAAACCTTTGGTTGTGTGTCAATTGTCATTTTAGAAACCATATCAGGATTCATTACGTCATCAGCATCAAATGTGATAAAGTATTCATCATTTGGTACCAAATCTATCAATGAATTTATTGTTACATATTTACCTTTATTTTTTTTTTCTGCATTGTATATTTCCAAATTATCATACTTCCAAGAAATATTTTTTACTTTTTCTAATGTTTTAGGACAACCATCTATACCTAGTAAAATCTTATTTACTGGGTGTGTTTGACTCTTAATTGAATCCAAACATTCTTCTATAAATTCTGCGGCATCATAAGCAGAAATAACAACATTGGTTTTAAATGATTTGATTTTATTTTCTATGATTATATCATCTATGTAAAAATCTTCTGAAACCTTACCACCATTTTTATTAACTCTTTCTAATTTAAGATAAATGTTTTCATATAGTGAAATATTAACTTTATTTGATTTATAAAAGTATTTTATTTCGTGTTCTGGTATATCTTTTGACGGAAAAATTCCACCATCGGGACCACCACAATTAATTTTTGTCCAAACAACCAAATCTTTTGAATAATAAAGAAATAACTGATCAACTGGATTAAATGAAGGATTGCCCCATTTATCTGTGCCCCAAGTTTGATGAGTAGAAAGTTTATAATGTAATTGTATGTTTTGTGGTGTAGTCAATAAAGGAGTAATAGCGTAACTACCATTCGTAATAAATTTCAAAGAATAATTGGAACTGTTCTTATAATCAGGACTAACAGCACTTTTATATAATTTCCATCCTTGTAAGTTGTCAAAATTTTCATTAAGCAAGTAATTCATAATCAGAAGTTATATACGATTTTAATTTTGGTTTTTTACGACTCAATGATTCTTGATGTCTTTCTTTTCTATATATTGAATCATTTCCGTATAAACTATCATTTGTAATATTATTTTCGTGAATCCTTCTTAGAAAAGTCACTTTTTTTGCATCAATTCTTTGAATGCCTTTCATATCTAATCTTCTGATCAAATCTGTGTCTGCACCACAACGCCAATCTGCATAACCGTTTACTGAAATAAAATCTTTCTTATTAACAATAATAACTCCTGCAGGATTATATGTCATTGTAGTTTTTGTTTTATCTGGATGTGTAAAATTAGTACATTTTACATTTACATACGTGTTTTTGGTGAAATATATGAGGTTATAAAGATAATTTGGTAACATAATATCATCTGAATCAAAAAAACAAATGGTGTTAAATTTAGCTTGTTTTACGAGTGTATTTTTAACCACATAAGGTCCAACATTTTTAGTAAACCAAAATATTTTAAGATTTTTGTAATTTTTTTCTTTAATTTTATTAAGTGTTTCTATACAATTATCAATACCAATTAATATTTCATAATAATACAAACCTTCTACTTTTTCAATAGAATTTAAACATTCTTCAATAAAATTCTCTGATTTGTAAGCAGATATGATAAAAGAAATTTTATGACGTTCTTTCATATCTATGATTAATTGATTTATATTATTATCAATTAATTCTAATTCTTTTTCACGTTTTTTATAGTCTTTAAAAAGATTTTTTATTTGTTTATCAAAAGTAATCATAATGTAAAACCTACTTAGAATAATTTTATTTTTATATATTATTCCAAGTAGGTTTAAATTTCTTAAATGTTAAAATATTAGCTGATTACTTCAGCAGAAGTGTCAGTAATACGTGCTCTATAATTAATTGAGCCATCTCTCCAGTACAAATAACCTGTTTCTTCATCACCAATAATACTTAAAATAGTAACATTAGCAAGTGAACTAACAGTAGTGTAATGACCAGCATTTACTAGGATTGATCTAACCCATTTCCATCTTTTTGCCATAATATTAACTTATTTTTCTTTTATATATTAATGATTGAAAATGGATTTTAATAAAAAAAAATAAACCCTGAATAGTTCGAAATTATATTCAAGGTTGGATTTTTAATAAAAAAGAAACCCTGAATAGTTTGAAACTATTCAGGGTTTAGCAATGATTTATAAAAAGTTATTGGATTAATTTACCTGCTGATTATAATTTTTTGACTTAAAACATTTTCACCAAATTTTATTTTAGCAATGTATATCCCTTCTGATAGATGATGAATATCTAAATTTATTTGTCCAAAAGCATTTTCCAACTTCTTTTCAAAGATTTTATTTCCTATCATATCATACATTTCAAATTCAAAATCACAGTCTAATTCTTCATCTGGTAATTGAATTGTTAATACATCGTTTGCCGGATTTGGATAAACGTTTATTATGTTTGTCAATTCTTCATAATCATTATCACTATTTGTATCATCTTCAATCATAAATGATTTTGCACAATTTCCAACATAAATTCCGGTTTTTCTATTAGTACATCCATTAGCATCTGTTACAGTAACTCTATAATATCCTTTACATAAATTTACAGCTGTTTGCGATGTTTGACCATTGTTCCATAAATAGGTATAAGGAGCATCTCCACCAGTAACATTTGCTTTAATAGAACCTTGACAACTACCGGTTGGAGTACACGTTACAGTAGTTGAAATATTAATAACTTTTGAACCAACTGTTTTCCTTATTGATTTTGATGCATTACAAGCATCTTTTATAGTAACGGTATATGCAGTATTCGCTGATAGATTTGAAATTGATGCTGTTGTATCTCCAGTATTCCATTTATATGTATATGGTGGAGTTCCATTAGTACCTGTAGCAATAGCTATACCGGTAGGAACACATGGCGAAGAAGCATATGTAATTACAGTTCCGTTTAAAGCTAAAGGTTGAGATATTGTAATAGATTTTACTACTGAATTTTGACAACCATCTTTAACAGTTACTTTATATGTATTACCTCCTAATAAATTAATAGCAGTTTGTGTTGTTTGTCCATTAGTCCAATTATATGTATAAGGAATCATACCTCCAATTGGAGTTGCTGTTGCAGTACCATCATTTCCCCCTCTACATGTAGAAGGTGTAGATGTAACAGAGGCATCAACTTTTGATGCTTGAGTAATAGTAACTTGTGCTGTTGCTTTTGTTCCACATTGGTCGGTTATCGTAACATTATATGTTCCTGCGGCTAAATTAGTAATTGTTTGAGTCGTTTTACCATTAGACCATTTATAAGTATAAGGCGGATTTCCATTTATTGGATTAGCTGTAGCAGAACCTGTGGTTCCTCCAAAACATGCAATATGTTGAATATTTATAATTTCAGCTGTCAATAAAGGTATTTGAGACAACGATACCGTTTCAACCAATTCACAGTTATTTGCACCAACAACTGTTACAGTGTAATTACCAGCTGCTAAATTTGATATCGTTTGACTTGTTGAATTATTACTCCACAAATATGTATAAGGTTCACTACCAAACGAAGGATTAGCTGTTATACTTCCATTATTAAGACCGGTGCAAGTTACTTTGGTAATGGCAAAACTTACACTATCAAAACATCCATACCTAAAAACAAAACCATCTCTTTTAGTAGGTAAATCATTGATAATATTTGTAGAACTAATTGTAGCTGTATCTGAAAAAAATTCACCTAACCAAACATAATTTCTAGCTGTATTGCTAAAATATGCAGAATTGCCGATTTCATTTAATTTGCCCTTCACATTTAGTGCATTTAATATAGTACCGTTTAAATCCATTATAGCTAAAAATCCGTCGCTTTGTGCTTTATAATCTAATGATATAGTACCAAAATTAATATTAGAACCATACGATCCTGTAAACATTACTTGACCGTTTGAATGAGTAATATTAATTACATTTTCATCTTTATTACTACCATAAAGTCTGACCCATTGCAATGAACCACTCCTGCTATATTTAGCCACAAACAAATCGTATGTCCCATTTGATGTGTTATAATAAATTTTTTTGGATGTATCGGTAAGTGTAGAATCGAATTTAATACGGTATGCTGCAAATTTCCCTGCTATATACTGATCACCATTTATATCAGAAGTATGTTTAATGACATATAAATCGTTATTCGTAGTTAATATTTTTCTTATCCAAACAAAATTTCCATTGGCATCTGTTTTCATTATAAAACCATTTTTATAACTTGAATTAATAGTAATTATTGGTTTTTCATCATATTGAATGGTCCCGGTTGCTTGTCCAGACAAAAAATATTCATTGCCTATCAATGACACATTTCTTACATAATTAACATCAGAAGTGCCATAAAAAAGTTTAGACCATTGCGGATAGCCACTTGCATCAAATTTTACAATAAAACTTTGTTTTTGATATGGATCATCCACTGTCAATGTAATATCATACAAATCATCATAAAAAATAACGGATGAAGTAAATTGTCCAACCATAATGATGTTCCCATTATTGTCGATATCAAAATACCCACCCATTTGATGCGTTGACCCATAAGCTACATTTTTTGTCCAAATTAAATTTCCGTTTAAATTTATTTTACACAAATAAATATCGTTTCCACCATTATTTAATAAATTATCTTGATTAAAAAACGATGTAGTATTACTAAAAACTCCTGATAAATAAATAAAACTTTTATCTCTCGAAAATTTCATTCCATATGCACTTTCTGTACCAATTCCTGCAATTGTTTTAAACCATTGTAATTGACCAAGACCATTAAATTTTGCAACAAAAACATCTTGTAACGCCACAGCATTAACCACAACTGTGTCAATTTTTATCTCACCATTAAAATTACCATAAACATAGTAATTTCCACTTTCATCTTGAATCACTTCCGTCGGATTTGCCTGACCAGTTCCTTTAAATTGTTTGGTCCACATAACACCTTGAGCTTGCAGCGTAAAAGCATATACACTTAAAACCACTGCTAAAAGTACAGTTTTTATATATTGTAAATTTATATTTGTCATAATAAGTATTTTCACTTATTTAAGTTATACGTAAATTTAATATTAAAGTTGTATAGATTTAATTTTTTTTTAATTATTTTCTTTTTTATTAAATCATCTTTTAATATAATTGAATTTATTAATAATTTCACAACATTTTTCTACTTTTGAAAGGTCAAAGTAATCATCAGTTCTCACACCTGTTTCAATATCAATCCAAATTCCTAAATCTTTTGGTAATTGTTCTTCCAATTGAATTAGTTTTTGTTCCAAATTGTCAGGACTTAAACCACCTGTCCAACCACAAATCCTACCTTCTATTGGCTTAGGAATTTCTTTAATATCATTAGATATATCAAATAAAAAATGAAATCTATCTTCATTTACATAAGGAATTATTGCATTAATAAAAGGTTTGTTATTATCATTAATTTGTAAAATAAATGGATTAGGATATCTATTAATAAAAGAAAAAAATTTAATTATGTTTATATGTGATTGTTTCAAATTAAAATTTAATTGAACTCTGTTAATACCTGTCATTAAATATGTTATGTCATAATTTATAAGACCATTTGATAAAATTTCTTGTACAACAGAACCACATAAATGTAATGATCTGTTCATAAAATAACCTTCACTTTTAAAGTGTTGAATTAATTTTTTTACGTTTGGATATCTTTTTTCCACACCATTAAGATTTTTAGAATATAGGTAACCCCACTCAACCCATTTATTCTTTTTCCAAATATCTACCATATGATTTGTATTTGTCCAATCATCAACACCTGTAAATGTAACTTTTTTTAATATCATTTTTTAAATTTTATCTATTCGTCTTTAATTTTATATTTAAGTCTAACTAACTTTTTAATGTGATAGTTTCTCTCCTATTATTTGTCTCTTTTCCACATCATCTAAAGAAGAAATGACCCAATCAGAAACTAAATCATAGATTAATTTATCATTATTATTCAATTGACTTTCAGTTAAAAATTCCCGTATTGTAGTTTTAATAAATTGTTTCAAATCTTATATTTGTTTTTTCTTTATATATAAATATAAAAAATTAAAATTCCTGTCCTTATTTTTCTTTAAAAATTTTTGTTCACTTCTTCGATTAAACCTTAATTAACCAAACCTATACATAACAACAAATAAACTTTATTATCTTTAAGTTTTATATTTCAATTTAAGAAATAACCGTTATAGCTAATATTATTTTTGTATTGATTTTTTTTGTCAGGATTAAAAAAAAATATTTTTATTGTAATTACGAAATATGGTTTTTTTGAAACTAATTTTAATAAAAAAAATTACAAAATTAAAGGGTTTGCATCTAGTTATTTATATTTAATAGAAATTATACCTCATAAAGTATTTTAATTATTAAAACTTATTAGGAAAAATGTTATATAAAAATTAATTAATTTTTTTTCAAAATTTAATCGTAAGGATAAAAAATGAGTAAAAACGGTGCAACAAAAAGTGGAATTAGTACCTCAATGTTACTATTCTTTATATTTTTAGTGTTAAAATTAACAAATACAATTGATTGGAGTTGGTGGTGGGTTACTTGTCCTTTATGGGCTGGTTTTGCATTAATAGGTGCTGTTATAGTCATTATTTTTGTAATAAGTATAATTGTAACATTATTTAAAATATTAAACAACCAATAATGTTTCATGTTTGTTTAGGATATGATTTGAATTAATTGGATTATTAACAAAAAATAATCTAAGTTTTTATGACCACAAAGAATTTACGAATTTTGTTTAAATTTTAAAAATAAACATCTAAATTTAGGCAACCAAAAAATTTTTATTACATCAATAAAGAAAAAAGTTATGAAAACAATATTATTTTTATTTTTTATGTTGATTAACAGTTTGTTATTTGCACAACATGATCATCATAATCAGAAAAAATGTACACATAATCATAAAGTAAAATCTGTAAACGATACAACAATTAAAGTAGTTCAGACATTTCTACGAGATGATAATGCAGGTGAAGCTATTATTATTCAACGATATAGAAATGATACATTAGCAGATAAATGGCTGAAAGAATATATACAGCGAAGCCGTAACAAAGTTACTGAAAATATCTATTTAAAAGGTACTAAAGCAAGTGGGTGTTCCAATCTAGATTTTGAAAATGGTAATTTTTCAAATTGGACATGTCAAACAGCTACAAATTATAATTATCCAGCCGGTGATGCTTCACCTTCTCCAGAAACGGCATGGGCTGGAACTGCACCTGTTGCAAATCGCCACGTCATAACAAACGCTGCAAGTGGCAATGATCCATACGGTAACTTTCCAATGTTAGCTCCAAATGGTGGATCATTTTCGGTTAAACTTGGCAATAATGATTATAACTATGAAGCCGAACAATTAATATATACTTTTTTTGTCAATCCACAAGATACAAATTTCATATATAAATATGCCGTAATTCTTGAAGATCCTGGTCATACTTGGGTAGAACAACCATATTTTGAATTAAAAATTTATGATGGTAATGGACAAATTATTCCTTGTAGTTATCAACAATATGTATCAGGTGGTTCAATACCTGGTTTTTTTGATAGCCCTTCAAATTCAAGTGTTAAATGTAAATCATGGACAACCGTTGGTTTAAATTTAGGTCCATATATAGGCCAAACTATTACTCTTATAGTTACAAGTGCTGATTGTGCTCAAGGAGGTCATTTTGGTTACGGATACATTGATTTTATTTGTCCTTCTTCATTTACATCTACACCAAATGTTTATTGCAATAATGTTACTTCTGCTACTCTTACAGTTCCTGATATTGACCCTGGTATGAATTTTCAGTGGTCAACCGGTGAAACAACTCCATCTATTACAATTAATCCACAAAACTACGATGGCTCAAATGTTAGTGTTTATATTCAATCACCAACTTCAATTGGTCTTTGTGGTTTTTATTATCTTTTTCCAATAGAAGTAGTACAACTTAATCCGGAATTTAATACAACTACCAACTGTCTTACGGTTAATTTTTCAGATTTATCTTCTGTAACCGGAACTACAATTTCGGGATGGTCATGGGATTTCGGAGATGGACAAAGTTCTACTTTGCAAAATCCGATACATACTTACACAACGGCCGGAGATTATAATGTTACCTTAACTATTACTGCAGGTGGTTGTCAAAATTCAATATCTCACCATGTTACTGTTTCTGGTCTTAGTATCAGTGTTTCCTCCACAAATCCTTTATGTTATGGTCAAAATGGCTCAGCTACTGTAACTGCCTCAGGAAGCGGTAGCTATAGCTATACGTGGAGTACGACACCACCTCAAACTACAGCTACAGCAAATAATTTACCACCAGGCACTTATACTGTTTCGGTAACTGAACCTGGTGGATGTAATAATACAGCTTCTGTTACCATTACTCAACCACCCCAAATGCAGTTATCTACAAATCAGACAAATGTTTCTTGTTATGGTTTTAATGATGGTTCTGCAACGGTTAATGTTAGCGGTGGTACTGGAACTTATACATACCAATGGAGTAATGCACAAACGAGTTCTACTGCTACTAATTTAGCTGCAAATTCTTATACTGTAACCATTAAAGACGCTAATAACTGTTCGATAACCGCATCTGTTACCATTACTCAACCTCCTCAGTTTACCATTACCGCTTCAGCATCGCCCGGTTCTATATGTCCGGGAGCAAGTTCTACTCTTACAGCCAACGGAGCTGTTACTTATGCATGGGATAATGGATTAGGAAATGGCAATCCGCAAATGGTAAGTCCTGCAAATACTACCGCTTACCATGTTACCGGAACGGATGCTACAGGATGTACTGCTACTGCTACTGTTTCCGTAGTTGTTTATACTCCTCCCACCATTTCTATTTCAGGAAACAATAGTATATGCCAGGGACAAAGTACAATGCTCACAGCCGGTGGAGCTACAAGTTATGTTTGGGATATAGGAAATAACTTAGCAAGTGTTAATGTTTCGCCATTAGCAACAACTACTTATCAGGTTACTGGTACCGATGCTAATGGTTGTACAAATACTGCTACATATCAAGTTACTGTGATTCCAATACCAAATGCTAATGCTGGTGCAGATGTTATTCAATGCGGTTTGACATATAACTTATCGGCAACCCCATCTATTGGACAAGGAATATGGTCATCGCCACAAAATGTAATCATTAATCCTGTTAATAATCCCAATGCTACTTTAACCGTTAACCAAACCGGTCAATATATCCTTATTTGGACTGAAAACAATCAGGGTTGCATAGATGCCGATACTGTTTTAATTAACTTAACACGATATCCAACGAGTGAATTTACAGCCGATACCATTCCTTGTGCCGGCAACAATTCCATGATAACTTTCACCGGTTTTGCCGAAGGAAATTCCGTTTACACGTGGTCGTGGGATGGTGGGAATGCCATACCCGGAACTGGAGTCGGACCACATATTGTAAACTGGAACAGCAATGGTATTCATAACATTAGCTTAATTGTATCGACAAATGGATGTGCATCACCACCAACTATAGTTCAAATTTACAATCCAACACCATTGAGCACTTCGCTTACTAAAACCGATATATTATGCCATAGCGATGCTAACGGAACAGTAGATTTAACCGTAACAGGTGGTCGTTTACCTTATAGTTATCAATGGAACAACGGTGCTCCAACCGAAGATTTATTAAATATACCGTCCGGCATTTATACTGTTACGGTTACCGATGCCAGCGGATGTACCAAGACCGATGGTATTACTGTAAATCAACCTACCCAGCTTGTTGCTTCTGTTACTCCGACACAATACATTTGTATAGGTCAACCCGCATACTTAAGTATTACTGCTACCGGTGGTACGCCATCGTATCAATATTTCTGGAACGGTCAATCGTCCAACCCTTCCATTGCCGTTTATCCAGAAGTAACGACAACCTATACTGCTTCGGTAGTAGATGCAAATAGTTGCAGCAGCAATTTATTAAGCACAACAGTATATGTAGCTCATCCGCTGCATGTTAATTTATTAGTCAATACCGACCATGTATGTCCAGGCGATCCAGTAATGCTCACTCCGGTTATTTGGGGTGGTGTAGGACCTCCGTATATTATTTACAACCAAGACGGAGATATTGTAACTCCTCCTATTTACGTATATCCAAATCAAAGTGGATGGTACAGTGTACGCATAGAAGATGCTTGCGGTTCGTGGGATACTTCGAATGTGTTTATTCATGTATGGCCGTTACCTCCGGCCAGTATTTTAGCCGACACATTGCAAGGTTGTGTTCCTTTAATGGTTCATTTTATTGAAGTAAATCCAGACAGTGGTCAAACCTATCTTTGGAATTTTGGCGACCAATCAAATTTGTCGTTGTCGAAAAATCCTATTCATACATATAACACACCAGGAACCTTTGATGTAACTATTACTGTAACTTCAAATCATGGATGTAAAACAATGGTGGTATATAATGATATGATAACGGTATGGCCAAAGCCTAATGCTGCTTATGTGTGGAGCCCAGAGGTAGTAACCGAAATTAAACCTGTTTTTAATTTTACCAATATGTCAACCGGTGCATCGTGGTATCAATGGATGTTTGGCGATGGTGATTCGTCGAGTGTAGTCAATCCAGAACATCGTTATCCTGGCAAAGGTAATTACGAAACACAATTGGTGTCCATTAGCAACAAAGGTTGTACCGATACAACAAAAGCGATTATTAAGATTTTAGAGCAATATACGTTTTATGCACCAACAGCTTTTAGTCCAGATGGTGACCGTAATAACGACTTTTTTTATATAGTTGCTCATGGTATAAAAGAAGATGGTTTTTATCTTGAAGTATATGATCGTTGGGGCGAAATAATATGGAGCACCAAACAATATAGCAAGATATATGAACGTAGTGAAAAATGGGATGGTCGTGCTAAAAACCACGAAATTGTTCCAATCGGTACTTATACATGGAGAGCAGTGTTTAGAGATAGTTTTGATAAATCGCATGAAGAAGTTGGTGCAGTTAGTATTATTCGTTAAAAAACAATTTTGATTAAAACTATTTAGTTGTTATTTATAGTGAAATAGGTAACTTTTTAAACCATTAACAAATTATTACGTAAAAATGATAAATAAAAATACGTTATATATGAAACTTATTTTTATAATTACTGGTTTAGTGCTTTTTTATTTTTCTACAATAAAAGCACAAAATAGTAGTAATTATAGTTTTTCGTCTTTATCAAACGGCTCTTTAACGGATATGTCAATCGAAACAACGCAACTAATAGCTCCCAACACAGACGGGTTAAATACAGGTATATTTTCAAATACAAATCCTATTGGTTTTACCTTTTATTTCATGTCGCAACCTTACGATCAATTTGTTGTAACAGAAGATGGCGTATTACGTCTGGGCACATCGCTATCTGCCATAAACAGAACACCTGAAATAAATATAAATGAACCACGTTTAGTACCATTTTCTTGCGATATGGCTACAGGTTCTAATGGTAAAGTTCATTATAAAGTTATTGGTACGGCACCTAACAGAATTTGTATTATTGAATGGCTCAATTGTTACGGAACATTTCCTTCAACTATGCCTGTATTGGGACAATTAACTTTTCAAATACGTTTATATGAAACAACTGGTATTTTTGAATATGTTTATGGATATATGAATATGCAAAGAAGAAGGGATAATAGTGATTTGGGAGCTATAGGTTTCGGAAATTCCAATGCAAATAATGGCGTTTTTTATAAAACAACTTCATTTTCTGATAATTCATATGGAACCACACTTCCAGTTTATTTAATTTGTCAAAGTAAAATAACGACTACTGGAGAAGTTGCCGGATTATCTTCTACAACAGACGGAGCTAGAAGAGTATATCGTTTTGTTCCACCAGTAGCACCGGCAGCTCCAACTGGGTTATATTTTACAGGTATTAGTCAAACCAGTGTAACACTAAATTGGACTGATAACGCTACAAATGAAACTCATTATCATATATATAGAAGTGATGATGGAGGGTTAACTTATGAACTTGTTTCAATTGTACCTGCAAATTCTACTACTTCTGGTCCAATCAACGGTTTACCTGATAGAACTTATTTTTGGAAAGTTTATGCGGTAAACGAAGGAGCACAAAGCGATGCTTTAGAAGGTGTATGTTCCACACTCCCTGCAGGAATTATTCATTCTACCAGTACCGGTGGTCTTTGGAGTCAAACTTCAACATGGGAAGAAGGTGTGCTTCCTGGGCCAAACGATGATGTAATCATAAGGGATAATGCAACTGTTACTATTGATATAACTACAGCTGTTTGTAATAACTTAACAGTTGGTGAAGGGAATTCAGGACACCTTCAGTTTATAGGGGGAAGTACTAATGCTACCTTATCGTGTGATGGGGATATATGGGTTAAGTCTGGTGCTACGTTCGATGTGAACACTAGTGCTTCAGGTGGAACTCGCAAATTAATAATTGGACAACGATATTATTCGCAAGGAAATCTAAAGGTTGACGGAAATTTTGATATGAATTGTGGAGGTAATGCTTTTGCCGATGTTGAATTTAGAGGCTCTGTAGATGGGACTGTAACAGGCTCAGGTCCTAACTGCGATTTTTATTCAATTACAGTAAATAAGGGAACCACTAATGAAAAAGTTATCGATTTTCAAAGAGTCATAACGATAGATACTCCTACTGCTTCAGATAGAAGGTTAAACATAATAAATGGCACTTTCAAACTTTCCAGTGCATCTACAATTTCTCCATATTTTGGAACCCAAACCATTTGTAGTTTAACAAATGGAATCTGGCTCAATCATCCAAATGCTGTTATTCAATGTGTGGGAGCAGGAACTACTACAGGAGCAGGTAATGCAACAATTGATGGTTTATTAAGAATAACTGCCGGTATGTTTGCTTATGGCAGTGGGAACAATGTACTTTCTGTCAATGACAATGGAGTGTTACAGATTGATGGTGCAAGCGGAACCTTGTTGTTTTATGGACGAGCCGATTTTTCTGCTAATGCGCATCTTACTATAACAGACGGTGATTTTCGTTTAGATCCACAAGCTGGAAATAACCTTGCTTCTGGCAATGTTTTAAATTTTAATACAACTTCTTATGCTATATTTACGGGAGGTTATATCACATTTGTTGATCCAAAAAATTTTACTACTTCTTCAGATTTTTATATACCATCTTCAGGTGAGCAAAATAAAATAATGACAGGTGGAACAATTCGATTAGGAGATGGTTTAAGTAGTTCAAATGGTTCTACTAATGGATTTATTATTACCATTCCTACTTCTTATGGCTTTCCTTTAGGTAACATTGAAATTAATAACCCAGCAGGAACAAATAGATTTGTCAAATTTACTCGATCTTCTGGCTCAAATCCAATTATAATAAATAATATGAATTTAATTGCCGGAACTTGGAAATTAAATGGTATTTCATTTAATATTAATGGAAATATTACCAATAATGGCATGATAGATGTTTCCACTGCAAGTTCTGCAATCAGCATGGTTGGATTAATACCTCAGATCATTTCTGGTTCCGGTAGTTTATCTGCAACGAATAATTTATTATTTACTATAAACAATGCAAATGGTTTAACTCTTAATTCACCATTCTCCTGCTTAAAGCTTACGTTAACAAATGGTATTATTAATACCACTTCAACCAATATATTAACAATGCTTTCAACCACAGCTTCTGATTTATCCGGAGGTTCAGCTACAAGTTATATCAACGGACCTTTTGAAAGAAAAATCACAACTGTTACAAATACTTACAAGTTTCCTATTGGCAAATCAACCTATACCTATCTGGAACTAAAAAATCCTTCAACCAGTGGAACTGTTTTAATCAGAGCTGAGGTTTTTGACAATAATTGCGGAGGAAGTATTATAAATCCTGCAGGTTATGAATTAAATACAAACAGATACTGGCATGCTCAGGTTATTTCCGGGACATTGAATAATAGTATCGTAATTATTTATGAATCGAACCCAACGACCAATATGATTATTGCTAAATCTAATACAATCGATGGGTTTTATGACGGAACGATACATGCTTCACAAACAGGGAATTCATTAACCTCATCATCAGTTACTTCTTTAGGATATTTTTGTAGCGCTGCCCCTGGATTTTTATCGGGTACATACTATTGCGGAAGCGGACAACCATTTTTATCACTTACAGAAAATACCAATTTTGGATTCTTTAAAACGGTTGCTTCCAGAGGGTTAAAAGGAAATGTTACACTTTTAATTACCTCTGATCTGGCAGAAAATGGAGCAGTTGCATTAACACCATGGGCAGAAATTAATGGAAGTGGATATACGATTACTATTAAACCAGTTGATGGAACTACAAAAACAATTTCAGGAAATGTTTCAAATGGAATGATACGGTTAGACGGAGCTGACAAAGTTACGTTTGATGGTAGTTACAATGGAAGCGGAAAATATTTGTTATTCAGAAATACCAATAGTTCTAATCCTGTATTTACTTTTATAAATGAAGCAACTTACGATACATTAAAAAATATTCTTATAGAATCGGGGAACACCACATCTACAAGTGGGGTAATTTTATTCAGTACATCAACTGCTTTAACTTCTTTGGGAAACAGTTTTAATGGCATTCAAAATTGTACTATTAGAGATCGTTCAGATGCTACTTCTGTTCCTAGAAATTTGATATACTCCAGTGGAACAGCAGGAAAATTAAATAAGTCAAATACTATATCAAACTGTAATTTGTTTAATTTTACATCAAGTGGTATAATTATTACTTCAACCGGGAATGGTGATAACTGGACTATCAGTAATAATAATTTTTATCAAACTGCAAGTAGAAACACAGCTCAAACCATAATTAGCATTGCTACAGGTCAAAATCAACAGATACTTAATAATTATATAGGTGGTAGCACTGTTGGTTGTGGAAGTACAGCATGGACAAATTCCGGGGCTGTTGCAATAAAAGGAATTTCTCTAAGTTCAGGTGTTGGAACTCCATGCTCAATTCAAGGTAATACAATTCAAAATTTTTCTCTTTCAAATGCAAGTTCGTCATTTATAGGAATCGAAGTAATTAGTGGATCGTGTAATATTGGAACAACTACAGGAAATAACATTGGGGATCCAAATAGTGCAGGAAATATAACTCTTGCAGGAAATACAATAAGCTCAGGAATAAAAAACAGTTCAACATCGAGCGTTAGTATATGGAATAATATTATTGGAGGAATAACTTGTTCCGCATCAAATACTGCAAATACATTTATAGGAATTTGGCAGGCAGGAACAGGGGCAGGAAATATTGCAAATAATATCATAGCCAACATTTCCAGTGTCAGCACTAAAACAAGTATAGATGCAATGGCATTACAAGGTATATATGTCAGCGGAGCATCTATAGGAGGTTGCTACGTTACAAACAATCAAATATATAATCTTTCATTAACGAACAACACATCCGTTCAAACCAATATAGCCGGAATCTCTGTTACAAATCTCAGCAATCCAATTATCAATCAAAATAAAATTTGGAATTTAACAAATGCTTCAACCAAAACAACTCCTACGGCACCTCCTACTGTTAGCGGAATATCCATTTACACACCGGCAGCATCTTCCATTGCGGAAATTAGAAACAATATGATAACGTTAGGCAATGGAGCTAATACAAATACTGAATTTAATGGCATTTGGCTACAATCTTCTACCAATGCATATACTGCTAATATATATTTTAATTCTATTCTTATTTCAGGTACAGCTTCCGGAGGGGCTTTAAGCTCATTTGCACTTTTGCGTGGCAATAATTTTTCTACTACACAAAGTGTTTCATTGAATCTATATAATAATATATTTGCAAATATTCGTAATGGGGGAACAGGTGTGCATTATTGTATTGGAAATCAAGGAACCAGTCCGGAAACTAATTGGTCAAATATATCAGATAATAATTTTTACATAACACCTGATATAGCAACTCAGAATGTAGCATTGTGGAATTTATCTTCACTAAATATGTCTTCTTTTAGAACAACTTCAAACGGAGATAATTTTAGTTTAGTAGCTAAAAATAGTGCAACAACTAATCATTCTCAGATTAATATTAATAATTTGTTTGCTGATATCGCCAATGGAGATTTGCATATTAATAGCAACAATCCTGAAGCTTGGTTTATAAATGGTAAAGGAGGTCAATTGACAATAAATAACGATATTGATGGAGATACAAGAAGTACATCGTTTGTTAATGGAACAACCGATATTGGTTGTGACGAAATTACCTTAACCTCTACACCTATTGAAGCAAATCTTTCAGGAGCCATTTCTGATGGTTCTACAACAACTTTTAATTTTGGAGGTGTAAACTTTGGCCAAATTACATGGCATGGGAGCAACTTGCCCACTTCGCTCAATGTTTATTGGTACACTCAGAAATATCCTGACTTAAACGATGGATTGGGTAATCCATATTCAACACTTGTTGGTGCTCAATACTCAAATTTTGTTTTAGAAATTGAACCTATTGGAGGAGATATAAATACATATACGTACGATTTGAGAATTTATAATGATAATAAATATATTGGAACGATTGACGATATTACAGCTATTAGTATTGCTAAAAATCCATACATATATCCCACTCCAACAACTCCACCGGTGGATAATTATGGTGTATATTCCACCACTTCTGATGTTTCGCATAGTTATTTTGAAATTACAGATGTAATAGGTTTTAGTAAATTTATTTTTTACAAAGGCTCAGCAACACCCTTACCGGTTAATTTAATTTCTTTTTCGGCTCGTTGTCAAAATTCTGATATTATCGTTGACTGGGTAACTGCTACTGAACTTAACAATAATTATTTTATTTTGGAAAGAAGTAATGATGCAGTTTTATTTACTGAAATTGCTAAAATAAATGGTGCAGGAAATTCTAATACAATAATATCGTATCGTTTTGTTGATAAAAATGCTAAAAATCAGGCTATTAATTATTATCGATTAAAACAAGTTGACTTTGACGGAAAAACAACGACATCGGAAATTATCGCCGTTCAATGTAATTCGCTAAACGAAAACTTTTTAAGAATTGGAAGTTCTGAAAATTATATTTCTTTATTATTTAATTCTCCAATTTCAGGAAAAGTAAACGTTCAAATATTTGATAAAATTGGCAGATGTGTTATTTCGAAACAATACGAAGGCGAAGACTATTCTACTATTTTAGTTGATAAACAAAGCTTAACGACAGGTATTTATACTATTCTTGTTACAACGGCTAATGGTAATTTAACTAAAAAAATTACATTAGTAAAGTAACTTAACGATTGCAAATCTTTAAAAACTTACTAATTTTCCTATGACCATGTTAACTAATTAGTTTTCTAAAATGAGAAAACGTTTGTTTGTTTAAAATTTTATCTACGAATAAAGAGAATAAATCCAAGATTGGTAATTATAAACACAATCTGAACAATCTTTTTAGTTTTTTAAGTCTTTCTTCTTTTTTTAAATATTTCTGATATTTTATTTCTAAACTCAATTCTTCTTTATATGGTATTGATTTATATTTATTTATCTTTTCATCAAAAATAATCCAATATGGTTCTTGATTACCAAATGGATAAAAATGTCTTCGATAATTTCTATTATTATATAATACAGTAGTTGTTATTACATAATAATTATTAACTATTTCTATTATTTTCATATTTTATACGTTTTCGTCATATGTTTTTTTAAATTTGTAACACCAAGATTGTGCGCTACCAAACTTATTTATAACTTAATAAACATTTAAACATTTTTATTCAACCTTTCCAACTTGAATTCTCTTAATATTCTCCTTAAAATAGAGATATCCTTTTTTTCTTTATTTTTTAACTTTTGCTTAAGTATTTGATTTAACATTTTTAAATTTTCTTTGTGTAATTTAATCAATTCATCATCACCTTTGTATATAGGATAAACACATTCAATAGTTGATTTTTTATTATTTTTATCCAATGAACAAGAAACATAATATACAAATTCATAACCATCAATTAAATGTCTGTGGTTTTCGTTTAGATTATAAGACATAGAATCAATATCCGATTGGCTTGCACCATATCCTAAACAAACATGAAATATTATTGGTTGTCTCATATTTTTAATTAATGTTATAATTTTTTATTTCTTATATATTTGTAATATTTATATTCAAAAACATTATATTCCATATTTTTATTACACCTGGTATTTTCATATAACATTTATTATCGTGCATACCATAATTTCACAATTCAATCTTTGTCATATAACTATTCATTTTTCAAAATCCTTTCAAATTTCTTTTTTCTTAGATAAACTTGTATTTCTGGTTTTTTCTTTAATTCCATAATTTCTAAAACTTCAGTTTTGTTGCCCAATTCAAGAGTTTTATTTAATTTCCAAACTTTTTTCTTATCAAATGTTCTATATTTATTAGTATCTTTACAAAAATCTTTTAAAAAACCTAAATAATCAAATAAATAATACTGATTTTTATTTGTCTTGTAATTTTTTCTATCAAGATATTTAATCAGATTCTCTACATCACAAAATACATTTAAAATTTCAAATTTTTTTGAATATAAACCACCTTTGGTTACAATGTATATGTCACAATTCTTTTCAATTGCTTCTTTTTTCATATTTTGCAATATCATTTCGAATTTCATCTAAATTTAAGTAATTACTGTAAATCATTCTCATATATTGTGCAACTATAAGAGTAAATACCACAAAAACCAAAAACATCAAACTTCTTTTGGTTCTTTTAGGTTGTTATACCATTCGTTTTATTTAACTATAAATTTTCTCATTTTAATATCCTTTCTAATTTTGGAAGTCTTTTCTTTTTATTTAGAAGTTTATGTCCTTCTGGTGTATCTAAAAATTTTTCTGCCTTTGTAAAAGAATATTCAAAATTTTCAACATAGTTTTCCACAATTTTCATATTAGAAGGTTTTTTATAACAGACATAAAAATTTCTTCACCAAGACCAACTATATGAGCCGTGAAATCCCAGTATGAATCATCACCACCCCAATATCGGTATTTTTTATTTCTGGGATTTTCCATAAACTTGTCAATAACATTTGATAACTCTTCTCTTTTTAAACGTGATATATCATGCATTTCTTTAATATCATCAATGCTATCTACGAGATGTGCCAATTTTAAACCGACAACATCACTATCAGTTGATAGTGTACCCCAACCAAGTTTTTTGACTATTTTCCAAAACTTTTTATCTGTCATTCTTTTCATTTTCTTTATAGTGGTCTTTAATTGAAATCATTATAGATAAAGGTATAAAAAATACCCACCAACGCCAATCCCAAATATTGTTACATCAAAGATAGACATCCAAAAACCTACCCATATTGCCCAACCGTAATTAAAAAACTTTTTTCATAATTTTATTTTTTATTGTTAATATTTCGTAAAACCATCGCAAAAACCATCATCTCCGTAAGTGTAAAGGTCATTCAATCTTTGTTGATTTTCTTCCTCATAACGTAATTGTTCAATATAATAGTTTTCTTCATATATCAATTCTTGAATTTTATTCTCCATTTAATATACGTTTTAATTTTTGTTCTCTAAAATAAACAGCACTAGGTATAACTATATAACCTTCTTCATATGGATAAATATTACCATAAATTGATTTAATAACTTTATGATAATTGTTTGACTTCATATTAGATAAAGTTATATTATAAGTACCATCTACATTTAATTTTTCAATATCTTCATAAGTTAATACATCACCGATATAATATCTATTTGATTTGTTCAGAATAAAATCACCGTCTTTGTCATAAAATTCATACATGAAACAACCTTTTGGTAATTCAAACTCATCAGTTAATTCTTTTTCTGAGGTTTCAGAAAACAAACTGGAAAATAACAATTAACATAATGTTTTAGTTTGACATTCTTTTTTCTAAAAACTTCATACTCTTGTAGAATATCAAAACCAACACCTTTATGTTTAGACCAAGCAATAAAATCCACTTTGGTTTCAAGCCAATTTAGGAAGTTTTCTAATTCTGTTTTTATTTCAGGTTTCATATTCCTTATTTTATAAATTTTTTCTCAAATTGTTTTAACTTTGTTTTTGCAATAGATAGATTAGTTAATAAAATTGGTTTGTTGAAAGAAGATAATGAAATCAATTCTTGTTCTCTATCTAAAGTATTACAATTGTTATAAGAATAGTAGTTCTTAATATTGTCGTTATTAAAAGACTTGACATAAATAAATGATTCATCTAAACAATAAACTTTCAATAATAAAATACCACTGTATCTTGTTTTGTATATAAATTTAGAATCTATTGGATATTTTTTTAATAGTTCAGCAAAGCCAAAATAATCATAAATTGATTGTAATTTTTCGTTGTAATCATTTAATATTTTCATATTTTTATTTTTAATCATTAAACACCATACACCACCATTAGTATATCTAAACATAATCTCAAATCTCTTTGAGAAAGTATCATATATTAACTTTTTAGTTATTCTGTCGTATGTATGAAATGTATCATTTTCTTTTGTTGGAGTTTTACCATCTTTAATCATTAAAGAATGAAATACTTTATTACCAATAATATGTGATATTTCTCTTTTTATATCACCAGATAAACATTCTTCAATTCTATCCATTGTCTTACTATCATTGTCATATCTTCTTGGAAAATTGAATAAAACAACATCGCCAAGATATGTATAGTATTTGAATACATTAATATCAATGATTGGGACACAATTCTTAGCAACAACCAAATTATTTTTCTTATTTGATAATTCTTTTAAGTTTTATTTCTCTTGTATCAATTGTATCTACTTTAATATGAGGTACATCAGTAATGTGTAATGGTGTTCCAGAGTGGACATTATAATTATATTTCTCACCTGTTTCTTTACACCTTTTCATTTCTTCAACTTCTATGTGATGTAATATACATTTATAAATCTCATATGCTAAATCTGATTCTTTATCATAACCTATACCGTAGTGTGCACTTGAATTATCTTTCAATTCAGTCCAGATAAGTTTTTTAATTTCTTCAAGGTGATAATCTACCTTATCCCTTACTTTACACATATGAGTCATAGCATTGTCTGCATCGTCAGGATTTTCTTCTTTATACTTATTATAATGTTCTTTGTGTAATGCGTGTTCTATGGATGGTATATACCAATGAGACATTTGACCACAAATCATTCGACTGTATTGTTCCAATGCTTTAGATATTAGTAACATTTGCCTTTCATTCAATGTTATTCTATATTTCTTTTCCATTATTTTTTATTTTTATATTATCTACTGTTATTGTTCTTTTCATTCGTTTAATAGTATTTTCCTTAATTACAAAGATACTAAAAAATATCAAAATAAAAAAAGTATCCACTAAAAATAATATATATGGTAAAATATGGAAAAGTTAAATGATTTTTAGATTTAGTGATTATATTTATGAGTATCACAGAAGAGATAGGTTAATGATTTTATCACCAGAGGTTTCAAGTCAGTTTACAGTTGCCTTTGAATTTGAATTAGAAACAACCGATACTAAGAAAATGTATAATGATGATCTTGAAGAAGTTCACAAATTGGTTAGTCAAAGGTTACTAAGTAGACTCAGAACAGAACCATTTTATGAAAGAGAATTAGATTTTATAAATAATATTTTGGATAAATTATATGATTTGGCTATTGATGAAGAATTAGATAAAATAAACAAGTTATTGGATGAAAACAGATATAAAAAACCAGATCAAAAAATTATAATAGGTTTAATATTTTATGAATGGAATCTTTATTCAAATGATAATTTAACATATTTGACCAATAATGTTAAAAAATACTTACCAAATTTCTACAAAAAATATAATAAAGATTTAAAATTTGAATTAGATACTTCATTAAAAAGAGGTATTGAGTTTTCGCCAAAGAAATATTGCGATGGTATTAATGCTGCGATTGAAATGCTGGATGATTTCTTTAAAGATTTTGATAATCAAAAGTATTGGATATTTTCAGAAAGAACTGGTCTACACATTAATTTAGGTATGAAAGGTAAACATAAATGGAACCAAATTAAAGGATTGTTAAATATTAATGACATTGCTACTGACACAAAAGTACCATTTGCATTTAAAAATATAGAATACAGAATACCAATAAGTCATTGTCAATCTATTTTAAAAGAATTGAAGGATGATTTGATTTCAAATGGTACAAAATTGGATATTAAAGATCCAAATTTAGAAAATTTCTTAAATAATAAACTACGTACTTTGTTACAAGAAAAAGGATATAAACATTATGCTTTCAATACTTTACATATTGAAGAAAATAATTATGTAGAATTTAGATATGTTGGAGGAATTATAAATAAAGATATTATTGTAGAAAAAACATTATTCTTTGCTTATATAACATATTTAATGACACACCCAGAATATAATAGAGCATCATATCAAAAGAAATTGTATAAATTTGTTGATTCTATTAACAATCAAATATCAAACCCGTGAATATCGCTATGTTTAAAAACCAATTTTAGTTGATGCAGGTTCAGCATGATGAAATAAATCCAACTATTATATAAATTAATTTTAAAGTTCATATTCTTTTATCTTTCGGTACAATGTGCGTTCACTTATACCTAATTCTTGAGCTGCCAATTTTCTTTTTCCGTTATATTTTTCCAACGCCTTTTTTATCATTTCTTTTTCTTTTTCTTGTAAAGAAAATGTTTCATCTTCTATAATAAAAGTATCCTGAATGTTATCAGCTAAATTTATATCAGGTTTAGTAATAATATTTTCTTTATGTATCTGAGAAATAGGTGCTGCTGAACTTTCATGCATAAGATTATGAACTCGTTGTTTTAACTCAGCCATATCTTTACGCATATCAAAAAGTATTTGAAACAAAATCTCACGTTCGGTATTAAAGGTTTTTTGATCGATAAAATCGTGATTGACAATTGCCGGAAGTTTATTTAAAAAAGCATCTGGTAAATATTTCTTCAAAGTATTTGCATCAATCTCACGTTCTTGCTCTATTATTGAAATTTGTTCAACAATATTCTTCATTTGACGAACATTATTTACCTCAAATAAATTATCTGACATTATTCCGGATCCTAGAGGATGCCCTCATATGGGTGGAATTACTGGTGTTAAAGCAGAATATTATGCTGAAAGATTGACTAATTATTTATTAAAAAATCAAAACATATATACTCTTTGGTTGAATCATAATTCTGATGAAACAACAATAGAACCTGATATGGATAATTATCAGCAGATACAAAATACTACTATCAAGCATTCATGGGTTTAGGAGTTGGTGAACCAAATCCTATGTATATTGGTGAGATTAGAAGTTTTTATACTGTTAGTGGTGGCACTACTGGTGGTATTGTATTTCATGATGATGGTACATATTATTGGATTGCAGCAGATGTACTGGATATACTGGTGGTGGTTTTACAGATTGGTATTTGCCTGCTATAGATGAACTACATATTATGTTTAGTAGTGGAGCAGTATCTATGTTGCATGGATTACATTGGTCTTCAACAGAAAATACAAGCACGGGAGTTTATGGAGAATCAAATGACTTTAGTATACAAGATAATTTGGGTAAGGAAGTTACACCACTATATGTACGTCCTATGAGAAAACAATTAAAATAAACAGATGTAAAATCTTTTATTTTAATTTTATATCCAATTCAACATGACAACTTTTATTTTCATAACCAACGAAAGGTTCAAGTTCAATTCTTTTACCAGAAAGAAATTCATCATTTAACCATTTCGCATCAACATTACCGTGTTTGTTTGGATTGTTTGTTTGAACTTTATTTATAGGTAAATTCGTGTGCTGCCTCTTTTGAGTGGGTTTTTTATTAAATAATCCTATTTAATTTTCTTTCCCTAGTCCAATCAATATAGTGTCTTTTACATTCGTGAAACTCAATATAAACGAAGTATTGATTGTCTGAACTAAACTCATCATCCCACGGTAGATAATCTCTTAAAACTTCACACAAAGCGTCCTCAAAAGTAAAATCGCCAGTATAGTAATTTGTAATATACTCATTTATATTTTCTGGTGTATCGTTTTCTAAACCTTTTATGATAACAGGTTTCATTTTTTCAGTAACCCACTCCGTTTTATAATTATCATCACTATCAAAAATACGATGTTTAATGATAATTTTATTCAATATACCACTATTCAACAACCAATCTTTTAATAATTTATACTTCATTTCGACAACATTACCATAACAAAAACGCCAGTCATAGAAAGTAACAGGTATTTTTGATACTTTTTTATATTTTGATCTATCATCAGTAAACTCTTCATCTGTTAAACCAACTCGCATCGTTTTTGTCTCTACATCATATACGGTATATCTACCAAATGAATCCTTTAAATAAAAGGACTTAGTATTTCACTGCGAGCCATAATATATTCTAGTTTGTATCGTTAATCCATGTATAATCTAACAGTACGTTTTGAGCTTCGGGAAGGAAACGCAAAGAAGGCATACGATATTTTATTATTTGTAAATCCATTTATTCAATTTTAATAGAACCTATCATAAGCTTGGCTCCTAATGTTATTAAAAATGTAAAGTTTTTATGACTTAACATTTTTATTTAAATTGAAGTAATTTTACAAGGTATATCAATGTCTTCATCGTAATGATAAACTCCACACATCCTATGGTATCCGTCTGCTATGATTACTTGTCTTTTCTTTGTATCTCTTACAAGTAAGAGTGGAGATAAAGATTTGCCTTTTTCAATTTTTTCATGTGTCTTTTCTACATGAGAGTTTGAGATGCCAAGCAAAGACAATCTTGAAGCTCTAAAAATATCTTTGGCTTTGAATGTAACTATTTTCTCATCTCTTAGTTTTCTTATAATCCTATCTACTTCATTTTTATCAAAAATTAAAGATAAATAAGATTCTGCTGCTGGATAATTATGATCTTCTGGTTGTTCAAACCATTTAATCATCTTAGTAGATTTTGCCATGAATAGGTTATCATTTTTAATAAATTAAACATTTTACTAAACATATGTAGTTTTTCATTACACTTCTTTTATCTTCTCTTTCAAATCAATACATTTTTCGTATTCTTCAGATGCTATATATCTGGTAATAAAATCATTCATTAAATTTTTCTGAATTTTTCTGATTTGTGGATATTCAAATTTTGAAGACATCATCAATTCTTCATATAAATGTAAAAAAGATTGGTAACTTCTCATAGATTCTTCTATCCATTTTTTTGGAAGAATTTTAAACATTGTGTTATTAACTATTTTTTCTTCTATTTGTTCCTTTGTTATTTTTGATAGTTTTTCATATAATGAATAAAGGTCAAGCATCAAATCATCAAAATAGTCAGACACATTAATCGGTATATCATCATCATCATCATCGATCATACATCTTTGTAATAGCTCATCATAATTAAATTTTTTATTTTGAATAAATACTTCGCCTTTTAACCAAGAAAGTAATAATATTAATTCTTTCTTTTCTAATTCTGTTCGTTTTTGTAACATAACATAATAATAATTTTTCTTATTTTATATTATAAAAAATCTATAAGTTTATATTTTAAATTTCTATATAATTATATCCAATACCCTATATATTTATTATCTTTCTTTATAATTTACTTTTTTTATTTAGATAAACCAAATAATTTCTATTTGTTTTAGTTACTAAACTAGAAAATATGTAGTTGTTATCACTTTTTAGTATCATAGTTATAAAATTAATATAAAAATGTGTAAAATAAAAATTAAACATTTTAGAAAAATAAATATAAAAATAAAATATATAATATACTATAATGTTCTTTGAATGGGGGTGTATGGTTTTGACTGTACTTTAACTAATATTGTAAGCAAGTATCGCATTGTTAATAAGCGATTAATAAATTATTAATAAACAAATTTAAATGACGAAAGTTTATTAAATACCGCAATTCCAACATTCGTTCTAAGTGTTGTTGATTCACTAAACGAAGTTGAAGTAGCTTAAGGTTACTTGGCGGTAAAACGCTAAAATCAACAAAAACTTCAAATTTAAACGCTTTATTGTTTTCAGTTTAAATAAGAAGTAAAATCCAAGAAAACTTTGATTTGAATATTTATAAAAATATTCTAAGCTTGTAGAAATCAATAGGAGTTGGTATTAGGACGAGGGTTCGACTCCCTCCACCTCCACCAAATGATATTCGATTGATTATTAGTATAATATAACAAAAAAGTCACATATTCAGTGACTTTTTTATTAAATATTATGAATCAGACAAAACATTTATCTTAATCAACGAGTATTTTTTTTTACTTTTAGGTTGTAGTTTTAATATTTATTATTAATGATTAATGCACCAATAATTATACAAACAATAATAGTTATTATGTATGACACGATGATTGTCCATGTTGGTGGTTCTATACTTAGATAATCAAATTGAGAAAATTCAAGTCTTTCAAATCTTTTTTCAGTTTCATTGTGAATATAATCTGCAATTTGCATAAACGTATTATCATTTAATACTTTCTGATTAAGCACAAACTGTTTAATATCATTTTTTAATGAAGATATATTAGTCCAAGAAAATACATGACACCACTTAATATCTTTACCTTGAACACCTATATTAATTACAAGTTCATTCTTATTACCACCAACCCAGTAACATTCTTGCTTATATCCAATTTCAGAATCGGTTGTATTATGAACTAATACCCAAATTCTTACTTGTTTTTTATATCCAAGGTGCCCATTAATTCTATGAAATTCATTATTTATTTTATTACTATTATAACCAAGAACAGACGGATAACTGAAATTATTAATCATATCAGGATAGTCATAAAGATTTAAAGAATCTGCTTCATCTTCGCTTATTTTAATATAATTAAATACTGTATAATCTGAAGCTTTTATTTTATTTATGTAAGAATGTTCTGTTGTTAAAGGAACAGATGTTAAATAATTACCATCCCATCTTGTTTCCCACGTATATGAATATTTGCCAACATTTTTACCAGAAAACTTTGTACCACTACTATTTACACATTTATCATTTGGATCGTAATTTTCATGTGTATTAGTTTTAATGCGATTACCACCAAATTGTTTGTTCCATTTATCATATTGTTCTTCTGATATAACAATAGAATTACCAAGTCTTGTTTTAGCATACCAATTAGGACCAACATCATCTTGATGTGAACAGTCGTAATATTCTGTGCAATATTCAATATTTCCATTTTCGTCTGTTCCACAAGCAACTTCTCTTGAACAAATTTCGCTGTGCCAATAGTTATAAGGTTCTTCTTCGATTACAGATACCACTTCATCACCCCAATATTCTGTATAATAAACAGAATAAGTTTCAATAAGTGCTTTTGCACCTAAAGATAAAAGAATTGGAATAATAATTACGAGAGCAATCTCCCACCAAACAATACGTTCATGGAATTTCCATAAAAGAATACCTGCACAAGCGAAAGCGATTATAATAGTACCAAATATTATCATATTTAATATTTTTAAATTTATACAAATATACTAAGATTTTATAAAATAAAAAATCCAGTCAATAACTTGGCTGGATTTGTTTTATATTTTTATATTACTTTTCTGTATTGAATATTTTTACATTGTTATCAACACCTTTTTCAAATATTTCTTCTGTTTGTGTTGATGTTACTGGTTTGTATGTAAGAATATTAACAACTTCACTGGTTGTAAGATCAAGATTCATATCTTTAATCTCATTTTTAGAATACCTTATATATTCAGTTGCATCAAGAATTTCATTATCAATAAACCAGTTAGCAGGAGATTTCTTAATAAAAGTTGAGTATTCACGACTTACATCGGTACAAATATCTTGTGCTCTCTTGAATTTAGTACGTTCATCTGAAATAGCGTTCATAACATCCTTATAAAGACTAACATCAAAATTAGGATTCTGTTCCTGAATCCACTTCATAAGAGCACCATCGCCTTTTGCATAATTTCTTCAAACGCTTTCTTGTATTCGTTTGATACTTCGGCTTTCTGTGTGATGATTTTCCACATTTCATCGTGAGCTGTCATACACACTTTCTGTTGAGCCTTAAACTTCTCACGCAGAGAGATTTCTTTGTTGTCTATACTCATATTGTAGAAAAACAAACTGAGTCCGACAACCAGAATTACAGCACCAACCAGTGCAAAAATAATACCTTTTGATAGTTTCATACTTCTTTAAATTTAAGTGAATTAATAAATTTTTAGTTTTACAAAATTACATAATTGTTCAAAATAAAAAAAATTAGTCAGTAAAGTTTTGCACAATTTTTTTAATTCTTTTTCTGCTGATTTTTAGATTCAATCACACTTGTACAATCGAAAGAATATTCTAAAAAGTTATTACAAATGTTCTACATAATTTTCTTTCATATTAAATATTAAAACAAAGTTTAATTGATTCTTTTGCGGTTTCTTCAAGAGTGTAACACACAGGAATGTCAGAACCATCTTGTTCTATTCTTGTTAAAAAATATTTTTCTTTTGACCAGTCTGTATCTAAACCAAGTACAACATTCGCACCTGTTAAATCATGTCTTGTTTTCCATTCTCCAAATTCAAATCTACTTGTTTTTGCATATGGTCTTATCTTACCATTTTCAATAATTTGTTCTTTTTCGTTTGAAAACCAGAAAAGAACAACGCCTTGTTTTCCAGCAAGTCTTAAATGATGTGTTTCCCATAGTACCTGGTCTTTGTACTCAAATTCATTCTTTTTTATACCAGATTGTCTTCTTGGTGAACACACTACAAGATTTGGAAATAAAGGTTTCCATGGTAATTCCTTATATGATGTACTAAGTCTTTCGTATTCTTTTTTAAGAAAATTATAACACTGTTTGTGCCAATCTTCTGATCCCTGAATAGGACCAGCGAGAAAGATAACAATATCATTCTCGCTGATTGTTTCAAAATTTGGTGCTGTAATATATCTTATCATTATTTTAATGTGATATAGTCTAGAGAATTCATTTTTATTTACTTTGATAACATCTTTTTTGTCACCAGTGTATGTCAGTTCAATGTTGTACTGTTTGGCAGTTTCTTTGATAAAAGTCATAGAAAGAACTTTATTACACAATTCGATGTTTTTCAAAATACTTTGTATCCATAATTCTATTTTTAGTTTATATTTTTAATTCATTTTTAAGTTTAAAAGTCTGTTTAATTTTTTTTTTTCACACCAACATATTAAATTTATATTTTCGTCTTATCACCAATTCGAAAAATAATACCACTCTTGGAGATATATTCATCTCCAAAAGCAGTATCTTTCAACCATTTTTTTGTAGGATTCTTAATTATAAGATATTCTTTAGTCATTTTCTGCTGTATTATCTTTACAATCAGAATCTTCTGTTTTTTTTTTCTTCGGATTCAGTTTCTTCTATATGTTTGAGGTAGAAATACTCATCATCTTCAATTTTACCGAGTCCTCTACAAATTTAGAAAAATATTTTTAGATAATCCAATGTTACCATGTAGATGGTACGTTGTTCTCGACAATTGGTCTATAATAACTATTAGAGAACGTGGTAATAATTGTATAATACACAAAGGTATTAAAAGTATATTCTATGTAACGAATGAAGATATAATAAAACATTTTGTTAGTAAAAATTCTTCTGATTTTGAAGTTCTTGATGAAGCTATACAAGAATTGGGCGCTGAACTAATGCCAGGTGCCAGAGAATATGAAAGAAAATATATTGAATATGAGAACTCTAGTGCTGAAGAATGGGTTCAAACTGAGTTAAGGAAAGCAAAATTATCTAGATTATTGTAAAGTTTGGGCGTTTTTAATATTTCATTATTTTTCTAACTTTTTAATAACCTTATTAACAAGTTTAATCGCTTTATCATACATAAAATCATATTTACCTTCTTCAAATTTTTCATTTTCTTCTGAATATGAAATTTTATCCTTTATAAAAAATGATTCTACAAATTCATCAGGAACATCTATACCAGAATATCTTAATTGCCAAACATATGGCATCATCATTTGTTCTGGTTTAAATTCACAACAATATTTTTTAAATACTTCTGGAAAATCTCTACATTTATAATCATCAGCACCATCATCACCATGTGCATAAAATGCAGCAATTTTACCTTCCCAATGATTTTTCTTTAATTCACAATATACATCAGTCTTTTCAAATTTTGCAGTCTTTGTTGAATTTTTCATATCACCATCGTAAATTTCTTCAGCTTGTTCTCTTGTTAAAGTTTGGTTGATACAAACTAATCTATCAAAAAGTGCTTTAACTTGTGAAGTTGCTGCAGACCAATGAATTGGTGTGAAAACTATGAAAGCATCACACTTTTCTAATTTTTCATATATTTTTTCTGAAAACATTTTATCATTTTCTTCATTGTAACAAGAACACGGATATTGGCAATGAGCCCCACCAGCAGTCGAAACGCATCCTTTACAAGGCTGTATAATATGTTTATCAGGACTCAATTTTAAATCTATTATAGTAAAATCAACATTTTTTATATTATCCTTAACATATTTAATTATTTTAGACGTTTTTGAATTTTCATCTGGACAATTATTCACGTATCTTGGTGAACCTTGGATTAGAACTATATTTAACTTTTTGCTAAAATTTTTAAACTTTGTTTTCATACGACTATATATATTAAATAAATGAATATAAAAATTCATGAAAACTTTGAACAAAACTGAATTTATTTTATTCCTTAAAACAATATCTGATACATTAGAAAAAGAGGAAATACAATACGAATTACCATTTTGTCATATTGATAAAGTGAGTTTCAACCATATGTATATAGTTATTCCTGACCATATTACGTCATATGATATAAGTAAAATATTTAATTGTGATACAGTTAATGAAAAAGAAGGTATTATAACAAGTGTTATAGATGATTTTACAATTTATTTTGTAAAAACAAATCAGCATGATTGGTATTATACCTTTTGGTATTATTGTTGGAATATATTACCAATTATGATAGATATATTAGCTTTCAGTTCTTATAATTTAAGATATACAAGATTTGGATTAAAATATCAATATAATGATAAACTTATTGATATTACAAAAAATATGAAAGATATTTTTGATTTTTTAGAATTGCCATTTCATATGATAAGTAATGGATTTCCAACAGATTACACGATATTTGAATTTATAGAATCTTCACCATATTTTGATACAAATTTTTTTACAATGGAAGTATTTAAAAAGTTCGATAAAAATTTTGAATTTAATAAAAAGTATTATGAGGATTTTATAAAACATAAACCAGAAATAACAGGTGAAATAAAATCTGAAGATGAACAGATATTTTATATTGACACATATTTTAATGGTTCTAATTTCTTAGAAAAATTGAGTAAATTACAAGCAAAAAATGACAATCCAGGTATTCAGGAAAAATTGATATCAATTGAACCAAAAAGCATAGAAGACTTGAAAAATAAAAAGAAAGAAGAAATAAACAAAAGAAAGAGAATAAATCTTAAAAAGATTATTGATAATAAAGACGATAAAGATTTTAAATTTAATATAGAATAGATGGTAAAAAGAACTAGAAAGTATTTTAAATGACTTTTGAAGAAAAAATAAAATATGTAGAAAAAGAAATTAGACATTCTTTTGGAAGAACATCTTGTTTATATGAAGATGAGTGATCAAATTTTCTCAAATAATGACTTTTGGAATTAGTCATTATTTTCAATTTGTTTTTCTATTTTTTCAATTTGTTTTTCTATATATTCTTTCATTTGATAATTTTCAATTTCCTCTGGATTATTTTCCATTATTTTTTGCAACCATTGTAACAAACTTTCTTTTTCTTTTATCAATTCTTTTTTCATTTTATAAGATTATTTATTTTATATCCACTAAATTTAGATAAATATTCTGAAATTTTAGTACCATTTGCATCAGCATAATCATATTTACCATCAGAATTTAAGAACTTTTTAACATTTCCTTGACCACCTATTTTCGGCAGGAAAAAGCGTATATATTTTTTTCAGATATTGTGATACAAACTCTTCAACAGAGTTGGTTAATTGCAAATCAAGGTATATGTAATTTTTTTGAAGATTTTTAACAGACTTTAGGATGGACTGGTTTTACCGAATCTTCTGGGACTAATCAGAATTAAATGATTTTTACTATTAAGTGTTTGTTTTATTTCATTAATCTCATTCTTCCTATCTGTAAAATAAACATCATCAACAACAGAACCGAATTTAAAAGGGTTATTTGTCTCCATAGTAATTGCGAAAATATTCATTGCGAAAATGTTCGCAATATAAGAATTTATAATCAAACATCAAATTGATTTTCATTTTAGAATGAGTTGTTTTGGCATTTTTAGTTCTGTAGTCAAATTTTTTTATCAATTCATAACAATATCCATCTGATTTGATAGTATTTGATAATGTAAAATCATTTTTGTTTAAATATGTAAGCATTTTTAAACCTATATCATCATCTTCATAATGTTTTTTTGAGAAAAGACCCTCATTAAATTCGTTAAATTTAGTTATCATTGTTTGATATTTAATTTTTGTGCACCAACATCAAAAAATATGAGGTGTCCGTTCCTTTGACCTATATTTTTTGAATGAAAATCGTTGGTATCAATATCATTTTCTTTACATTCTTTTACAATCTCTTGTAATTGTTCAATAACATACTTTACATCTTTTTCAGGATACTCTTCAGTATAATCTTCAATTACAAATTCTATTTCTTCTGCATCAAATAATGTTTTATAATAGAAATTTTCATCATAATCATAACAATAAATATTCAATTCGTCTAATATATTATTTAGATTCTGAGGTAATTTTGTATTGATTTTATCCATAATTAATAAAAAAGAACCTTTCTGATAAGGTTCAGCTTCATAATAATTAACTATGTATTCGGTATTTTTACCAATCAATCTTCTTGCAGTTTCATATTCTGATTGGTCTGTTGTGATTTTTAACACTAGATTAGGATGTCCTACGATCTCAAAAACTTCGCCAAATCCACCTTTACCTATGAATTTACCTTTTTTTGATAACCATTCATTTATAGATTCATATAGTTTGAATTTAGTAATCATAAAACTATATATTAATTATCAGTTTTATAATTTGGTGCCGTTAGCAAGTTTGATTTTATAATCCATATTTTTTTTTAGATACAATAAATTTTTTATTTTTTCGCAACCTTTCCCACATTTTTTCTGCCGATTTCGTTCTTCCTTTTATATCTGCATAACTACTATTATTGATCGATTTTATACCTACTACACCTTGTTTTTTTAAATATTCTAACATTAAAGTAATCATTTTTTCTCCTAACCCAATACCTCTTAAATTAGGATTATTGATACCTATTCCAACCATTTCAACATAACCATCTTTATCTTTAATAAATGGTTTTTCAGTAGTTAAACTACCTGAAAATACATTTTTAAAAAAATTTTCTAAAGATAATTTCGTTGCACTTACTGGCAAAATTTCGTAAGTTAAATCAGGTGCAATCAATACACCTTTCTCAAATATTATTTCGTAATTTTCTTTTAAAAATTTTTCAAATTTTTTAATCATTTTCATCAATCTAATTCTCAGTTTTATAATTTGATTCCAACCATCCTTTTATTTTATAATATTCAGTACTAATAATACTTTCATAATTACTTGTGGCATATCTATTACCAGAACAATTTGTAAAATTTTTAAATAATTCTTTAAGTGATTTACATTTCAGATAATTTTTACACATTAGGTAATAATATGCTTGTATTCCTTCAAATGTAGATTCAAAAAATAATACTGTTCCTGTTTCCCATTCACCAACATTAAATGGGTTGTTTATTGGTGAACGACCTTTACGACCCATATCTGATTCCCATTGTGCTTGTGCTAATGCTAACTCAAGTGGTACTATTATACTTGTTGAATCATATGCGTTTCTTGCAGCAAGTGCCAGCATAGATCCTTTTATAGGTGTATTTTTAAATTCTTTTTGTGATAAATAAAGATTTGCTTGTTTTTCATATTCTGTGAAAACAGAATCTTTCCATTCTGTCGTACCTATTATAAGGTCATATTTTGTCTTATAGTCTATGTCGTTTTTTAAATATTTATATTTCATTTCAACAAAATGTCCGATAATCATACCAAAGACAAAGAATAAAAATATAAATAAAAATAATCCAAATTTTCTTTTTTTTTTAATACTCTCATAAGTTAGTGTGTCTTCATTAAATACGTATAAATTCTTAGGCTTAAATAATCCTTTCATTACTTCTAATTTTTATTTTTTAACAATTTATAGTTTATATATTAATTACAGACAATAAAAAAGTGGTGTATCACTTTTTACCACTTTTTTCGAGATTTTCAATCCATTTTTTATATTTAATGGCACTCTCATAATCTTCTCTTTTTATCGCAGCATCAAGAAGTTTTTTGTAGTATATAATGATATATTCTTTTACTTTTCTATCTTCTAATGATTTTTCTTTCATAATTATAATTCCCAGAAAGAATCAGGATTAAATACTTCACCATCTGATTCTAAATTAAATTGTTTTGGTATTTTTTCTTCAAAGAAATTATCTTCTTCTAATTTTGCTTCCAAATCTTCAGGTTCATATTTAATTACACGATTATCAACTTCATTAAAAAAGTTTTTCATATTTTCATATGTTACTTGTGGCATATATTTTGGGTCTAATATCACCAATTTACGATTAAATATAATGTTTTTCTTTATTATATCCTTAGCAGTAATGTCTTTTATCTTTTTGTGATAAATAATAATATCTGATAAATTTTCTACAAATTCATCTGAATCTATATCTATTGGTTTTGGATGTATTTCTTTGTACAATTTATAAATTGTTGCAGCACCATCTCTACCTATACCCCTACCATTTTCATCTACCTTACCATCTTTTATTTGTATAACAGAAGGTATATTATCAGCATTATCACCTTCAAGAATTTTACAAAACATTATTTCTTCAGCAACAACTGTTTTTGTTTTGGTTTTATTAATTAAATTATCAATGTATTTTACAAAATCAGAACTATTGTCTAATTCAAATATATTTTCATTCACAGAATTTGATAATTCTTCTATGACCAATTGATAATTCTCTGGTAAATAAATTCTTTCATCAGAAAATTTATAATTCCATTGAATGTTTATAAATTTTTTATTTAAATCATATTTAATTAATTGATTAAGGTCTCTATCAGAGCCAAGTATTACATTAGAATAACCTTTCTCATTACTTTTTCTTACAATATATCCAATAAAATCATCTCCTTCTAATCCAACTAGTTCTAATGATTTTATATTCTTTTTATTGCGAATTTTTTCTTTAAATTCTTCAAAAACTTGATATACAAAATCCCAATCTATACTATCATCTCTTTTTCTGTTACCTTTATATTCTTTATATATGAGTTTTCTCCAATTACCTTGTTTGGAGTCAGAAACAAAATATATGTTATCAAATGCAAAAGATTTTGTAAGTTTGTTGAAATCATTCATTAGCAAATCAGCAAGGTCTTGCTTGATTCTGTGTAGTTTTTTAAGGATAAATACATTTTTATAAAGAATGTATGAGGAATCTAAAATTAAATTTACTTTCATTCATATCAATTAATTTTTAATTTCTTTATATAGATTAAAAAAGAATTTTAGTTTTAATATATAATAAAAAACAAATATGAAAATTTTTAATATAAACATATATAGTAAAGTTGATAGGATAGATATTATTTTTTTTATATAATATGAAAAAAAAAATATTGAAATGTTAGATGAAGAAAATATAAGCGGTATTAATGAATCTACTCTTATGAAAGTCAAACATTTATTGAATAAAGGTAAAACTTTATCTAAAAATGTTTGGAATGTTGTTAAAGTAGAAGGAGAAGAAACAAAGATTGCTTATCAAATATTAGTCAAACTTATTCGTAGTGAAAATGTTTTTGATAATGAAAAACTTTTTCTTAAAAAACAATCAGTAGACCTCGTAAAAGTATTACCAATTATAGCAATTCAAGGAATTCCTTTTACTGTTCCATTAACATTACTATTAATAATTTTAGGTAAACAAATAGGATTTGATATCCTACCAAAGGATCATAGATATTTACTTGATGAAGAACTAAAAGAAAAAGATAACCAAAATTAAAACAAAAACAGATTAAATAGAATAATAGAAAAAAGATTAAATAATAAGTTTTTTATTTATATCTTTTCTGATTCTTTTGAATCGTTACTTGACACGGAACTAAAGATTTCAATTATGAAAATCAAAAAGTATATGGATCTATGTTTTCTTTTCGAATGATTTTTTCTAATATGAAATTGTTATAATTTTTCATATTTTATTTCCATATAATTTTTCCCTTTATTTTAGAATTTTGTTTTAACCATTCTATATCTTTTTCTGTTAAATTATTATCATAACAAATAAAATCACCTTCAACTATTTCTGGAGCATATTTTAATGAAATTAATTTATTATAAGAACAATTAAAATTACCTTCAACTTTTTTTGGTGCACCTTTTAATGAAATTAAGTTATTATAAGAACAATAAAAACTACCTTTAAATATTTCTGGTGCACCTTCCAATGAAGTTAATTGATTAAAAGAACAATTAAAATCACCTTCAACCATTTTTGGAGCACCTTCCAACGAAATTAATTTATTATCAGAACAATTAAAATAACCTTCAACTATTTTTGGTGCACCTTTTAATGAAGTTAATTTATTAGAAAAACAATTAAAATAACCTTCAACCTTTTCTGGAGCACCTTCTAATGAAGTTAATTTATTATAATAACAATTAAAATTGCCTTTAACCTTTTTTGGTGCACCTTCTAATGAAGTTAATTGATTATAAGAACAATCAAAATTACCTTTAACTATTTCTGGAGCACCTTCTAATGATGTTAATTTATTATCAGAACAATCAAAATTGCCTTCAACTATTTTTGGTGAGCCTACCAGTGTGTTTTTTTCCATCTAATAGAATTTTTATTAAATCGTTTCCAATTTTTCAATATTTTCATAGTTTATAAATTATTTTTATAATATATATTATTTTTTAAACATTTTTTAAAGTAGTAAATCTTATCACAGTGATATATTAAAAAAATATGTCGATAAATTTGAAAAGATTGAAGAAATAATAAATGACAATTAAAAAAGTGCATTAAAAATGCACTTTTTTAATATATTGCACTTTTAATCAAAATCTACGAAACAAAGACAAACCATAGCACAACCGTAAGTATCAGTTATTTTAAGACCTTCCATAAATATTTCAGGCTCACCTAATACATAACCTTTTGTCTTATATGTTTTTTCGTATAAATTTTGTACCACATCTCTTAGTTTTTGTTCTAAATCTTCTAATCTATAGTGACCAGCAACTTCACAAACTAAACCCATATATTTTTCTTCCATACTATCATTAGTATATAACCAAGCAAATACCAACCCAGCCGATATAAATTCAGAATATCTACCTGTAGCTATAGCAGAAATAGTTTTTAATTCTGATCCAGGTGGTGGTAACTCAATATCATCTAATTTAACCAATTCGCTTGTTGGTGGTAAAACAGATGTGTAAGTCATTAAATTGTAGTCTGCAATACCTGCATCCCACATAGCCATGTGCATTGCACCAGCATGAATCTCATACTCATCACAACCTGAACCTTTTGTAATGAAAAAATTTCCTGGAATAGTATTTTGTTTCTTCATTATATATATTTATTTATTTTTGATTTATATATTTTAATCAGATGAGTATAAATAAAAAAAGTTAGTCGTTTTGACTAACTTTTTTTTTATTTTTTTTTATTGATTAATCTACTAATATTTCATAATCTGGTGCATTAATTGTTTTGTGATCCCACCAGGTATGAACATAATACCCTTCAATTTCTTGTTGTTCAAGACTTTCTCCCCAACCATCAGAACATTGACCTTCAATATATTCTTTAACTTTATTTTTATCATCGTCTGTTAATGGTTTTGTAGATTTTACCTCGATTGTAAATCTGCTTTCATCATCAAAATCTACACCAATAACTTCCATACTAACAATACCAAGAGATTTTGCTTCATCAAAATATTGAACTATATCAGAATCATTAAAATCATCTTTTAATACATCAAAAATTTGAATTCTTTCAAGTTGAGTTGTATTTTCTACAACACTACCATATATTTTAAATTGATTAATAAATTGTTCCCAATCATAAAAATTATCTTTAACATAAGCATCTATTGAAGGTTGCCAATTATTATATTCATCATACCAATCTTCCAATTCTTCTAAGTAATCATCTTCGTCATCAAAATCTTCTCTTTTTGGTTTTTCACCTAATTCTTGTGGTTGTGCATATTTTTTCCATCTTTCATAATCTTCAACAAACCACCAACCGTCAATACCTTCTTTATCAAGTATTTTGGCTATTTCTTTTGGATCTTCATTTTTATAGAAAATACTTTCATCTACGTTTTTTTCAATTGCGACTGGTACTCTGAAATAGGTAATGTAGAAATCATCAGTCTTTTTAATTTTTGGTTGTGATTGTGTTTCAACAGGTTGATTAACTTGTTCTGGTTTTTTTGATACATTACTTGTTGTAGTTGTCCAACCAGCTCCGTATATGTTTTCTTCATTAAATTGTTTCCAATTTTTTAATGTTTTCATAGTTTATAAATTATTTTTTTTACATTATATATTATTTTTTTAAAACGGTTTTTTTAATATTTGTAATATATTTTATCAATTTTTTATTTATACTATAATATCAATTGGTGGATCAAATACTATTGTTGATTTATCCTTAGCATCAACCTCATATGACTTTCTTATCTTATATATTGTATCACTATCAAAACCATATGTTTCTTCGAAGTATTTTGGATTAAAATTTTTCATTATATTACCTTTTTTACCAGGTAAATATATTTCAAACAATTCTACACTTGAACCTTGAATTAAATACACTTCTTGTTCATCTCTTAAACTATAAATACTTCTTTCAAAAGTTATATCCCATTCTACATTTTTTACTTCAACCCAAGCTTTTAAAATAAGTTCTTGCATATCTGATCCATAATGACCACAATGAGCAATAGCACCATTTTCACTATATGACCAATAAATACCAACACCTTTATAATCTTCCATTTTTTCTAAACTTTGCACAGTTTTTGGAATCATCATAGACCTGTATATAGGAATTTTATTATCAACACTTTCATATCTTAAAATATATATGATTTTGTCCCAATATTGATCATCTACAATACCATAATAATTAAAAAAATTACTATATCCTTTTTGGATGTATCTTAAAAATTCTTCTTCATTTGTTATTATTTCTGATTTTATAATATCATCAAAATCTACATAATTTAATATATATTTTTCGGCTTTGTTTATTCTTTTTTCTTCATCTTCAATATCATTAAAATACTCACCCCAGTCACCAGTGTCTTTTAAATAATCAATCAAAATGTATTTATTATTTTCAAAATATATTTTTGCAACATAATCATATTCATATGAATCAAACAAATTTTTATTATACAAATCCTCACAAATTCTATTAAAGATTTTTTTATCGTCATAATATTTAATTACATCATTGGTTGTGGCAAATTTGTTTTTCAAATTTTTTCTTTTGATTTGTTTTATATTTTTGAACAAATTTTTTAGCAACATTTTGAACCTTATCGGTTTCTTGATCAGGAAAAAGACTTAATTGCTTTACTTTTTTATATTTTTCATATGTTTTTAAATATTTCATAAATTATACATTTTATTTCCTTGGTATTTTGCTACAATAAATTTTTTTGAATTTAAAAATCATTTACATTATAATCGATTTAATAATATATATAAAAAACAAAAGATAAATATTCATATATAAACTTGTGATATTTTTTTATATAAAGAAAAAAATGTTTAATTTTGTAAAATGAGTAACATATTTCAAATATTTGGTTCTAAATCATCTGAAGATTATAATGTTATGATTTTTGTTGATAAAATTCCTCAAACAGATGAAGCGAAACAACTATGCGAAAAATGGAACAAGAAACTGTATTTCACTTTTCTTGATACTAGTATGCCTATCAAAAAGATAAACTGCAACCTTGCAGTATTAAAAGATGGTATTATTGTTGAAGTATTTAAAGGTATAAGTGATGAAATAAACAACTCATTATATTTAACTTATAATCTACACAAACAATTCCACGAACAACAGATTACAAAACTTGTTGATAGAGATGTTGATATTAAAATAATGCGTAGTGCAAGGTTTATGTTAATGAACCTTTCTTATACTCAACATCGTTTTGAAGTTAAAAAAGCATTAAAAGGAAATTTTGTAGAAAAAATAAAAGTTTTAGATATTATTGATCTTTCAAAGATTGATGATTTAGGACAAAATGTTGGACTAAAATGGGTTGATTATTTGAAATCTATGTCATTTCAGATAGGACAGTCTCTTGCTTTAACTGATGGTGTAGAAGTTTACTCAAAAGAAGAAATTGCGGATAGATATCCAGACTTATCTGAAATGCTATTCAAAACTGGACAAAATCTAACAATTCTTGAAGAGTACAAAGAAGAATTTGTCAGAAGGTGTAAATTACATATAAGAAGTATGAAAACCTTTGATGAATATAAAAAATAACAATCGTGATGAACAAACCTAAGATTATACCTACACATAATGGACTTGAAAGATTAAAAACTTACTCAATAGAAGAAGTATTCAAATGGATTGAAAAAAATCCAAGAATAATATACTGGGAAAAAGATGGTTTTGAAATAAATACAAAAAGAGCAAAAATTTTTCATAAGAAAGGTATTGTTTGTGTTAATTGTGGTGTAAAAGGTTCATTTTTTGCATTAGAAAAAGATAAAGGAGGTGGATTACATCTTGATTTATATGGTCTTATAGACGGTGAAGAAGTCCTTATTACAATAGATCATATTATTCCAAAATCTAAAGGTGGTGTAAACAAGATAATTAATTTCCAAACTATGTGCAAACTTTGTAATGAAATGAAAGCCGATTCTGAAGAATAATTTTTTTTTTGAAATATATTTGTATTAATTTTGTATATATAAAGCAATTTATATAAATAAGTAATATAAAGTATTATGAAATATAAATTATCGGATTTTGAGCTCAACAAACAGTCTCTTAAAAGAAAATTACCTGAAATTGTTGATGAAAGCATAAGGAAAAATGTTGAAAAAATACTTAATGAACGTACTACAACCTATGATATTAAATCAATTGAATTTATAATTGAAGTATTTTATTCAAATAAATATAAAAGAAAAGTAAGTGATAAACCACTTAGTATATTCTATTCATCTTTTAATAAAGAAAAATACGATAAATTAAAATCTATATTAGAGATTAAAAAGACTGGTTCTATTTCAAATTCTCTAAAAAAAAGATATTAAAAAACTTATTAATAAAACAACTTACGATATAATGTCTGAAGAAGAATATAATAAAGAACTTGAAAAGATTTCTGAAAAGTACGGTATTATGATTAAAGAAATCTACAAAATTCTTGATATAATTGAAAGTGAATGGTTAAATAATATAACAATATAAATATGCTATTAATTTTATTAATTATATTATGTTCTATATTTTTAGTATTTGTTGGATATCGACTTGCTATAAGTATTCATGATCCAAAAAGATTGAAACAAAATATCGATGACCTTAAATCTGATAATAAAACACTAAGTAAAGAAATTAAAGACTTAGAGAACATTAACAAAGACTTGATCGAAGGTGTTAAAAAGCTTGATGAAACAGTAAAATCAAATACAAATTGGTATTTACAAAATATTAATGCTTTAGGTCAATATCTCAAAGATAAATATAATGATAATTATGTATTTGATCAATTAAAAAATATTCAAGGAATTAAACCAGTTGAAAAGAAAGAATATAATATAGATGATTTGTTAGATAAACTATCAGTAGGTGGTTGGAACTCACTAACTAAAGACGAAATAGATTATCTTAGAAGTCAAGGTAATGTATAATTTTTATTGTATTATCTTTGTAATTATGAAAGCAAGAAAAAACATAAAGAAAATAATAACTCTTAACAATTACATTAAAGCAAATCGTCATGGAGAATGGCTTGCTCATAATGAAAACGAAAGAGGCTTTATTTCAAAACACAAAATTCATCATTCAAAGAAATCATACACTCGCAAATTAAAACACAAATTACGTTATGAAAATTATACTACATGAAAATCATTGTAAAATGTGTTATTCTATAGTATCGTACTTTGGACATTCATAAGTTTTATTTTATCCATACCAAATATTTAAATTGCAACACAAATAATGGTATTTTAAAATCCATCATTTTAATAAATTTATTTTAATCAAACAATTAAGAATATGTTTTAGTTATCACCATCAAGCATATCTTAATACTTAAATTTCCATATTTAACATCATTATATTTAATTTCTATAGTCTCTGATAATTATTATTTTAATTCGAAAAGTGCAAGATCATGATAATATCTCTAAATTTTTATTTTTTTTTTCTTAAAAAAAAATAAAAATTTCAAGATTGAATGATACTATTTTCATTTTAAGAATTTGATATATTTGAATATAGTATTACAAATGATGATTATATCCCAACATTAAAGTTTAGTTATAAACGTTTTATATTTGCAACCGTTATTTATAATAATTTTTTACACACCATTCTGTATATTTTTAATTTTTGAAACAGTATTAACTAAATCATCCAGTAATGGTTTAATTTTTTCTAATTTTTCTTTTTCCTCATCCGTGAATGTAAATATTTTTTGACCAAATTTAGTAAATGAATTTGTATCTAACATTCTATAAAACATACTCATTATTATAGGATTATCTAATCCTCTAATGAATTGTTTTATAAATTCATCTAAACCAAAATTCTTTAATTTACTATCACCTAAATTTATATTAGATTCTTTTTTCTTTCCAAATATATTTAACTTTTCATTGAACTCTTCGAAACTTTCTACGTGTTTATTATTTTTCATATTGTTAAATTATTTTTAGTATATATATATTAAAATATAAAACTATATTTTGTTAATCCTACTTATTCAAGTTTTATTGGAAACTTACAACACAATTATACTGATGGTAATCAATCTAGCATTGAAATAGCAGCATTGAAATAGCAAGTTTATTTCAAATATTTCAAATTTTAATTTGTTTTGAAAATATTTCATTCTATCCAAATTGGAACTTAATTTTTCATTCAATATTTTATTGAAAATTGGTTTTAAACTAAATTCTTGAGTATGAACAAGTCTATCCATTTTATAAAACCGAAATACCAATTGTATCTGGATTTAAGTCAATACCTAAATATCTTTTGTTTAAATTCATCAAACTTATATAAATATACTAAAAGGTTTTAGCTTTTTAATTTTATTCCTATTTTGTTTACGATACCTTCAGCAAATATCTTTGTTTTTTATTTGTGTTTATTTAAAAATTCTTGTAAGTTTGTCAAATCAAATCTGATTGAATATGTATATCCTTTTTAATTTTGTTTAACTTCATTTAATTGCTGAAGTTTAAACAATTCTTTCTCTTCTTTATTGTTAATTTTTAATATCATTTATAATGACAGATGTTCCAATTCTATCAACATAAGGTAAAACCATATCAACTTGTTCTTTATTTCTAACACCACCAGATACTTTAATTTTTATATATTCTGGTAGAATCTTTCTCATATATTTTAATTGTTCTACTTTTTCAGAAAAAAATTTATTAATTTTTGAAAATCCTGTTGATGTTTGAATATAATCAGCACCAGCTTCAACACATATCTCACAAGCCAATTTTATTTCATTATAATTTATTTCTTCTACTTCAATAATAACTTTCAGAATAACACCATTTTTATGACAACTATGAGCAACTTGTCTAACATCCGTTACCAATTCATTATAAACTGATTCATAATCTTCACCTTCTAATATGGCAAGTTTTCTAAGTTTTTTATAATTAAAAACCATATCAATCTCATCTGCACCATTAGATATTGCTTTAAGTGTTTCTTTAACTTTGTAATTAGTTGAATCATCACCATTAGGAAAAGATATTACAGTACAAACAATTGGGTCTTCGTTTTCAAGAAATGCTTTAGCAGTACCAACCATTTCTGGATATATGCAAACTGAATAGAAATGGTTTTCTATTGCTTCTTCACATATTTTCTTAATATCATCTACTGTCGCATTCTTTTTAAGATATGTGTAATCTATTAGATGATTAAAATTGTTTTTTGCTTCGTTAAGACGTTTGAAAGTATTATAATTATGAATCATTTTTCTGTAATTTATTTTCATTATATATTAAAAATTGGAACAAATAAATTGTAATATATAAATAAAAAAAATTAAAATTTGCATATGAAATTACTTATAAAGTTTCCGACAAGAGGCAGAGTAGATAGGTTTTTTAATGTATTAGATAGATATTATGCTTTTTTAGATGATGAAGATAACACAGAATTCTGTATTTCTATTGATATTGATGATAAAACCATGAATAATCAGAAAGTTATAGATAGATTATCTACTTATAAAAACCTTAAATATTATGTAGGTAATAATAAAAATAAAATAGAAGCTGTAAATGCTGATATAGATAAATGCCAATTTGACATTGTATTATTAGCATCAGATGATATGATACCACAATTAAAAGGATATGATAATATTATTCGTGAAAATATGAAAAAATATTATCCTGATACAGATGGTGTTTTATGGTTTTTTGATGGTAATAGAAAAGATTTAAATACATTATCTATTATGGGTAAAAAATATTTTGATCGTTTTGGATATTTATATAAACCTGGTTATAAATCTTTTTATTGTGATAATGAATTTATGTTAGTTGCTGAAAAATTAGGTAAACAAACTTATATAGATATTTGTATAATTAAACATGAACATCCTGATATTCCAAAATATAGGGATAAAATGGATCTACTATATGCTATAAATCATAAGTATTATCCGGAAGATTATCAGTTCTTTATGCAAAGAAAGCAAAGAAATTTCGATATTCATTTGCTTAAAAAATAATTTAGCAAAGTATGATTTTGTACTTAGTGATTTGAGAGTTCAAAAAACCAATTAACTTTTATAATAGATATATTAAAAAATAACAATATTATATGAAAAAAATTATTTCTTTTTGTTTATGGGGTAACAATCCAAAATATACTATAGGTGCTATAAAAAATGCACATTTAACAAATAAAATATATCCAGGTTGGATATCTAGATTTTATTGTTCTTCTAAATCTACTCCAAATGACATAATAAAAGAATTAAAAAATATAAATAATGTGGAAATAGTTATGACTTTAAATGATGGTTGGGTTTGTATGTTTGATAGGTTTTTACCAGCGAGTGAAAATGATGTAGAAGTTATGATAAGTCGTGACACGGATAGTAGATTGAATTTGAGAGAAAAATATGCTGTGGATGAATGGTTAAAATCTAACAAATCTTTCCACATTATGAGAGACCATCCATATCACGGAACAGAAATACTAGGAGGTATGTGGGGAGTTAGAGGTAAAATACTGAGTGATATGAAAGAATTAATAGAAAAATATATAAAAGGAAATTTTTGGCAAGTCGATCAAAATTTTTTAAAGGAACATATTTATCAAAAAATAAAGGATGATTGCTTTGTTCATGATGAATTCTTTAATTATGAAAAACATAAGAAACCTTTTCCAACAAAACGAATTGGACAAGAATTTGTTGGTGAAGCTTTCGATGAATATGACCAACCTTTTAATATTAAACATAGGATGATGATAAAAAATTAAATTGATTATGAAAATATTATATTGTGTGATTGGTACTGGTAAATATAAAAAAAATTATTAGATATTACTAACACTTGGCTTAAAGGTGAAGATTTTTTATATTCAATGATAGTAATAATATAAAAAAATAATATCAAAGTTACAGAATGATCTGATTATAATTATGTATCCAAAAAAGTGATGTCAGGTTTATTATATATTTCAAATTATTTAACACAATTTAATTATGATACGCCGTATAAAATAAAAAATATTACATTCCTTGACCAAATTTCATTTCATTATATTAGGGATGATGATGTTTTTAATTTATACAAAAAAGAGAATAATAAATTATGAAAAAAGGATATGTAACTTTTGTAAATAATAATCAAAAATATATACAATTAACAAATATATTGATAGAAAGTTTGATAACTTTCTCTAAATATAATATCGAGGTTTTTGCTATTAATTTTAATTACAAATATAATAGTGATAGAGTTATTTCAAGAAGAATAAATGTGAATAATGAAAATTTTGCTTCAATATGTTATAGTAAGTTGTATTCTTCTCTTAATAGTGAATTTGATATTGGCGTACAATTAGACGCAGATATGATATTGACTAAATATAGCGATAACTTATTTGAAAAATATAAATATGTAGTAGATTCACAAACACCTTTTGGTTCATTACACCCTAGTGATCCTAATAATCAAATTCGAATAATGAATGAACTTAATGTGAAACAAAAAACACAACCATATGTTCATGCTACTTATATTTTTTCGAAAAAATGTAAGAATTTTTTTAAAGACTGTTATGATTTATCACAATATTTATTTAAAAATAATATAAATCCACCAAATTATGATGAGACAATATATAATGTTATGTTATGGAAATATAATAGTACAAAATATGCAGACTGTTATGATCCATATTATGAATATTTTATAAATCCAACTCAAATAGAAAAAGATAGACATGGTTATGGTTGGATGAATAATGTAGATTTCTATATATGTCATGGTGTAAAAGATATTACTATTGCTAAAAACATATTACAAAAAATGAAATAGTAATAGATATACCATAAGACATTAATATAACATCATTGGATTATTTAAGAATAAAAGAAAATCTAATTTTTATGATGATTATATAAAAAGATAAAATAACGTATGATTATTTAATAGTAGGTTGTCCGTTTTATCTGATAAATAATAAAAAATATTAGTTTGTACAACAAATATAAAAAGTTAATAAATATATATTTGGTGGTAAATTGGTAGAATATAAATATTATGATATGGATAACACAATAAAAAGTTGATTAAAAATAACAAAAGAATTATGAATATAGATTATGTTGTAATATCATCGGATGATAATCCTTTATATAAAGATTTTTATCCAATTGTTTCAGCTCAATGGAATAAACTCGGATATAAAGTATTTTATTTAAATATAACTAATAATGAAACAGATATAAATGAAACCAAATATGGTTTAATAAAAAATATAAAGGTTATAGATGGAATCGATAGTGGGTTTCAGTCACAGAATGTTAGATTATTTGCTACTTCATTATTAAGAGATAAAAATTTATTAATGTCAGATATTGATATGTTGCCATTAAATGGTAATTATTTTAGAGATAAAGCGAAGAATTTACCTGATAATAAATTGTTGTTTTATTCTGGCCAACCATATAGTAATGTACCATTTTATCCAATATGTTATATTTTAGGCAAAGGTCAAACTTTTGTAAACTTGTTAGAAATAGAAAAAGATTATGTTAGTTTTATTATGAAAATGAGATCATACTCGAATATGGATTGGAACACAGATGAAAAATATATATATAACACAATTAATAAATTTAATAGAATTGGAAAATGTGAAATATTAAGAGATAGAGATTTCAAAAATAGAATTGATAGAAGTAATTGGACCTATGATATAAATAAATTAAAAGAAAGTTATTATATCGATTCGCATTTATTAAGACCTTATAATAAATATAAAAAAGAAATAGATATATTATGTATATAGATTTATGTTTTGTTAATGAGTATATTAGTTCAAAATGACTCATAAAGGATATAAAAATATTTTTTATAGTGAAAGGGATTTAAATCATTCTTTTATGATAGTTGGTGAAAAATAATTCAAATTAAATGAAAATACTAATAATACAAGAAAAGGGTAGACACGAAAAAAACTGGCAATTTAGAGAATCTTTAAGTTTTAAAAAATCATTTGATAAAATAGGTGTAAACTCTGTGGTTTGGGGTTTAAATTATCCTAATTATAACCTTAAATTTGAAGAAGTTTCAAAAGATTGTGATGTTATTCTTCTAATTGAAAATTATAATAATGGTTGGTTACCTAACATTTCAAATTTTAAAGGTTTGAAATTATTTTGGAGTATTGATAGTCATGTGATACCACAACAACACAGACAAACTTGTGACCATAACAAAATTGATATTGTATTAAATGCTATTGAATCACATAGTAGATATTTTCCAAATCAAAAATGTTACTATCTACCAAATGCTTACCCAGATGATTTAATCTATCCGAAACCAAATATAGAAAAAACAATTGATATAGGTTTTTGTGGAAACTGGGTTAATCGTGCTGATTGGATCAATTTAATACCTAATATTAAGAAATATATTTTTGTCATAGGAGATGATATGGTTAATGCTATAAATTCTTTTAAAATTCATTTTAATAGAAATATGGCAGATGATATTAATTACAGAACATTTGAAACACTTGGTTGTAAAACTTTTTTACTCACCAATTATACAGAAAATCTTGACAAACTTTTTAATATAGGTGAACATCTTGTAACATATACAAACAAACAAGATTTATTACAAAAAATAAATTATTATCTTGGTAATCCACAAATTAGAGAAAAAATTGCTGAAAGTGGTTACAATCATGTAAAGAATAATCACACATATACTCATAGAGCAAAAAGGATTTTAGAAATAATAAAAGAAAACCAGAAATAAACATTTCTGGTTTTTTCTTATATAAGGTGGAATAAAATATACAAATGTTAAACAACCTATTAAATATTGCAATCAAATCATCCTACTTGGCAGGTGAAGAAATCATTAAAGTTAGAAACAATATTACACAAGGAGTCAAACTCAAAAAAGATAAATCCTATGTAACTAATGCTGACCTTATTGCTAATTCGATTATTATTGAACAACTTGAACAAACAAGAATACCTATTGTGGCTGAAGAAAGTATTCCTAATGTTTTGAAAGAAAACAATATAATTAGAAGAAATTCTAGAAGAATTTGGTTAGTAGATCCATTAGATGGTACAAGCGAATTTATAAAAGGTGGAATAGAATTTACAGTAAACATTGCGCTTATAGAAGATTATGAAGTTATCTTAGGTGTAGTATATGTACCTGTAACAAAAGAATTATATTTTGCACACAAAGATATTGGTTCTTATAAGTGGATAGGTGATTATGAAGAAAATCTTATTGAGAAATCACAAAAATTACCTTATACCAAAACTGAAAAATACACTGTAGTTGCTTCAAAATTAAACTTGGACAAAAATACACAACTTTATATAAATAATATAACAATAGGTAAAGATTTTACGTATAAGAATAGTAGTAGTTCGTTAAAGTTTTGTATGGTTGCAGAAGGTACAGCTGATATTTATCCAAGAATGACTTCAATAAAAGAGTGGGACACCGCTGCAGCTCATGCTATTGTAAAATTTGCTGGAAAGAATGTATATACTTTAGGTGGTTTAGAATTGAGATACAACAAAGAAAAATTGATTAATCCACCTTTTGTAGTAAAATAAATATATAATAATGGATATAAGAAATTATTTAAAATGAATAAACGTTCACTATCGTCAGTGGTTAAGAAGAGTTGAAGAACTCGAATTAAAAAGTGAATTAACTTATGTCGAAAAGATTGAACTTGAACGACTTAGAAAGACAAAGAAAATGAAATAACTAAATAGAAGATAAAAAATAATATTATAATATGTTAATAATAAAGGTAGAAAAAGAACTTGAATTGGCTTTGAAAAAATATAAAAACAAAGTCAGAAAAACAAAGTTAATGGAACAATTAAAGGATAGAATGTTCAATGAAAAAAAATCCGTAAAAAGAAGAAAAATATTAATAAAAGCAAAATATAGACAACAAGTTAAAAATAATGAATAACAATAATATAAATATTAAGAATAAGAAAGCGTATTTCAAATTTGAAATACTTGATAATTATATTGCTGGAGTGGTGTTACAAGGTACTGAGATTAAATCTATTAGAAATGGTAATATAAGTTTCAATGATTCATATTGTTATTTTGTTAATGGAGAATTATATTTGAAAAATTTTCATATTGCTGAATATGAGAATGGAACATATAATAATCATGAACCATTGAGAGAAAGAAAGTTGCTTATGACTAAAAGAGAACTGAAGAAACTTTCTGAAAAGGTTACTGAGAAAGGATATACAATAGTACCATTAAGAATATATACGACAGATAAAGGATTAGTTAAATTTGATATTGGTTTGGCTCGTGGTAAGAAAGATTACGATAAGAGAGAAACTATCAAAAAGCGTGATATAGATAGGTATATGAAAAATGAAAAATAATTATAATATATTGATAAAAAATCATACTTTATTTAAGTATGATTTTTTATTTTAGGTTTTTTGCTGTATCTTTGTATTATGAAAAAAATAAAAGATATATTAAAGAGTGTTTGGAACTTATATGGTTACTTATCAATTCTTATTCATGAATTTTCTCATATTATTGCCATGATTTTAGTCAATTCAGGTATTGATAAAATAAACATTAAAATGCATGAAAATATGAATATTGAATGTTTAATCAGTACTAAAAGAGAAATCTCTAAGAGAAAAGTATTTATTGTAGCTTTTGCTCCTTTTGCAGCAGTTGCTTTAATTGGCGTTCTTGCAATATTTTCTAAAGTTTGTCTTGTTTTTTTCGTCTACGAGCTTACAAACTTTGTGCCTGGTAGAACTTTACCAAGCGAAGTTGATGTAATTGCATATTACAAAGTACGATACGCAGAGAAAGAAGATATGTTTGACTCTATCGATGTTTCAAACTTTAAATAATTGAATATGATATGTTAAGAAAAAAACCTCTCAGATTTGAGAGGTTTTATTATTTAAGCCAATATTGTTATTGATACATCATCGTCTAATAGAATTGCTTTAATATCATCATTAGTCATATATTCCTTAAATCTATCTGTTTGTTGATTTTTCATACTTTTTTGTAACTGCCAATCATTTCCTGAATTACTTGTAACATAAATATATGTTTTATCTCCTTTTTTAATTTCAATAGATTTATTAGTTAATTTATCATAAAAATTTTTCATATTATCATTAACTTTATAACATTTAACCTGACCCCAATCTTTTTGGTTTCTTTTCTTACTTTGGTAGATAATATATTCTGGTTGTTCTAATTCGGAAGCATTATTTTTGAAAATAGAGAAAAATTTAATAACAATAGAATCATCCAAAAAAGTTTCTGTTTCTTCGGTTGATTCTAATTCATTCTTTTTAAATCCTTTTTTTACAAGTGCTTTATTAAAGTATTTATTATCATATAATTCTTGAATTGTGAAATTTGATTTCAACTTATCTGGATTTAGTTCAAAAACTTGAAATAGGTCAACTTCTTTTGCTTTTATTGTATTTAATAGTTCATCAGAATCTGTTACGATAGATTCTAAAATATCAGCATCATTGAAAATTTCTTGCATTTCAATAGCATTTTCAAAAATAAAAGTGTTATAATTCTTTAATGTTTTCACTATTCTTTGGACTGATTTTACATTATATATAAAATTATAATAGTAAAAAATAAAGGAAGGGGATAAATATGAGTGTATTTTCTTTTAATTACAAAAATGTATATAATTACGTAGATTCAGATGATAAAGAATATGAATTAATATGTCTTGAATACAATAAAATTGTAAATAGTTATAATATAAAATCTGAATTATATTCAGAATCGGTATGGGAATATTTAACTAAAAAATTTGATATAAAAGATGAAAAAAATATTATAACACATATAGAGGTTGAAATTAATGAAAAAAATAAAAGGCATAAAAAATACAAATATGTTATTAAATGTTTTCTCAACGATTATTCAGATAAGTATTCAACAGAAAGTTATATTTATTTAGTATTTAATGATGAATTAAGAGGTTGGGAAGATTCTGATTACCATGAATATGTAACGGAAGAAGATAAATCAAATAAGATATATAATTTGGTAGTTTATTATAATCCTGATCAAATAAGTACAAAAGATTTAGAAGATACAATAGTAAAAGATTTAATTGATTGTTCATATTTACCATCTACTAAAAATCAATTTTTCACAATCTCTACAAATCAGTTTGGTTTTGTTTTGAAAGCGTCATATATAAAGGATATGGAGATTGATTTAAATTTGAATTATGGTGAAAAGTTTTTACCTATACATCAAGAAATATTAAATAGGTTGGAAACAAAAAGTCATGGATTATTCTTATTTCATGGTGATCCTGGTACAGGTAAGACAACATATATCAGAAAAATTATAAGTTTATTAAGTGAAAAAAAGACTATTATTTATATACCGTCATATATGATGAGTAATATAGCAGATCCAGAATTTATATCTTTTATTGCTGGTTTTAAAAATACAATTTTGATTTTAGAAGATGCGGAAAATGTTTTAGCAACAACAATAAATGATAGGACACAAGCTGTTTCGAATATTTTAAATATGACAGATGGTTTGTTGAATGATTATATGGATGTTCAAATAATAGCAACATTTAATACAAATGCCAAACTTATAGATAATGCTTTAAGAAGAGCTGGTAGGTTACAAGTAAGTTATAAATTTGGCAAACTTAGTAAAAAAGATGCAAATAAATTAGCACAGAAATTAGGTTTGGATAAAAATTTTGATGAATCTGTTACTTTGGCTGAAATTTATGAAGGTTCTAATCAAATAATAGAAGATGATTTAGTAGAAAAGAAAATAGGGTTTAAAATCTAATATATACCATAAAAATAATTCAAAAATTATGAGAAATGATTGGGATGAATATTTAGATGATTATGAAGAATATCAAAATGATTTAAATTGGCAAGTAAGATTAAATGATGAAATCATTGGAGATTATGAAACAAAAGAAGATGCAATATGGGCCATTATGGAAGAAATTGATTCTGAAACAAATAATTTATTTTTTGAAGCTATAGGATTAATAGGTTATAATGATGAATATGAATTATTTAATACGCTTTATAATATGTGTGCTGTTGATTTTTACGAATATTTAGATTTAATATATGATAATTTTAATATAGAAGGTTGTGAATATAGACTTATTTGTTTAAATAATGAAGAACCAGAATTTGGCGAATTGTAATTTTTTAATTAATATATAATATAAAATAAATTATATAATTATGCCAGATGCAAAATCAAAACATACAGCAAAATGGGACCGTTGTGTTAAAAAGGTAAAAGAGAAAAATCCTAATGCAAATCCTTACGCAATTTGTTCATCATCAATACAAGATGCTGGTCTTAAAAAGAAATATCAAAAGAGAACAAAATCAGAATATTATGCAAACCGCAAAAGAGGTTTAACTGAAGAAAAATTCATTTTGAGTTTTGATAATTTTGTTAATGAAAGATATGAACAATCAGAAGAAGAGTTTTTGATGCATAAACGACAAGAAATTGACAAAGAACAACAATATTATGAAAAAGGCGAAGAACTTTATAATAAATTTATGGAAGAACATGATCCAGATATTGATTGTTCTATAACGTATATTGAAGAATGGTTAGAAAATAATTATGAACCAGAAATATTCGCAAGTTATATATTTAATAAATTAATGAAAAGAAAAGAAAATAAATAAAATAAAACCTCTCAAATTGAGAGGTTTTTATTTTATTGTTTATTTTTGAAAATAATTTTTCTTTTGCCTTCATATTTATCAACCAATTGTTCTTTTATAGTTTCTATTCGTTCATTCATTTTTTCTTGCATTTCTTCTGTTATTTTTTCTCGTATTTTGGTTTCAATTTCATCAATAAATTTCTGAGTAAACTTATGAGCATTTTTTAATTTGTCTTCCAGTGATAATAATTTTTCTTTCAATTTTATTGTTTCTTCTTTTATTTTCTGTTTTTCATCGATTATAGTTTGTATATTTTCTTCATATTTCTGTATTTCCACTGTTACCTTATTAAGATGTTCGTTGAGTTTATCTTCTAATTTTTTTTCAAATTGTTCTTTTTCATTTGTTATCTTATTAATATGTTCATTGAGTTTTTCTGATATTTCATGTTCATAACGTTCCTTTTCTTTATTTAACCTTGTATTTAATTCAAATTGTAATTCATCTTTTATTTTATCTTGCATATTAACTTCTGGAATATTTTTAAATTCCCCAAAATATTCTTCAATGTCAGATGATTTGTGTGTTTCTTGCCAATAATCTATTTCTTTTATAGGTTCAATTACAGGTTCAGTTTCCCCTTTTACAGGTTCAATTATATACTGTATTTCTTGTTTTTCATCAGGTTTAGATTCTTTTGTTTTAGATTCTTCTGTTTCCCCTATAATAATTTCAGATTGTATTTCTTCTTCAGATTGTACTTTTTCAGATTGTATTTCTTCAGATTGTACTTTTTCAGATTGTACTTTTTCAGATTGTATTTCTTCTTCAGATTGTACTTTTTCAGATTGTATTTCTTCAGATTGTACTTTATTAAACTTTTTTATTAATTTGTCAAACGGATTTTTATATTTTGGTTTGTTTTCAGAAATTTTATCTTCATCATCTTTACGTTTTTTTGAAAGTATAGTAAGATGATTGAATGCTATTAATAATGCTATTGCAAAAGGGTCAAATACAAATATAATAGCCAATGTTAACCAATTCACAATTTTATTCATTGGAATACTTAATAATTCACTCACATATTTTAATGGACCTAAATCATGTTGATATTGATTATTTTTTAACTCCATAATCTTAACATCGTAAGTACTTACAGAATCATTAAGTGAAGCTATTTCACTATTCAATTCCAATATTTCATCATTTAATTTATCTATAGTTATATTAGTTTCTTTTATATTAGTTTCTGTTGCCTTTGCACTTGCAAAATTACCTCTTTGATAAAGAGTATCAAGTCTTACTTCTTGTTGAGTTCTCAAATTTGATAATTTATTAACACGATCTGTTCTAAATTGCACATGTTCTTTAATATTATCTATTCTTTTATTGAACATATTTTGTTTATTTTCAATAACTTGAATCTGACTATTGATGGTTTCTATACTTGTGGAAGTTGTTTGAAATGCTGCGCTCAGAAATCCGTAAATACCAATTGATGTTAAAGTCATTGCAACAATAACAGCAAATGTTAGGTAAGTTTTTCTTACCAAGGATATTGTTTTCCAAAAGGCATATAAGTAACTAACAGTAACTATTTTACCAAATTCAATAGCGCCAAAAAGAATGATACCTGCTATTCCAGCGCCTATATAAAGTTTAGATAAACCAAAAATAGAAAAATAAGCGGCTGGTCCAGCAAGTGATATTGCGCCAAAAGCAAGCGCTATTCTATAAAAAGTGTGTTTTTTATTCATAACGATTTATATATTAAAAAAATTATACTATTATTAGGTTTGTTAATTTTTTAATTTTATATTTATTTCTTATATTTATAACTTATAATTAAAGTTGGCTAAAAATGAAAAAATAAAGACAATAAGTTTGGATTTAAGATATAGATGAAAAAAATATAAACAACTTTTAGAAAAAAGATAAATAAATTAGTTTATGGAAAAGTTTGAAGTAACATATAAAAAATATTCACGACATTGTAATTTGACACTTTCTACCACTTTTACAGTAAATTGTGTCCAGAAAAATATCAACATTACGAATTGGGTTATAAATCAAGAAATGCTAAAAGATTTTGAATGAATGAAACTAATTGAAAAACATGATGGTAAAGATTTAGTCTTTGAAATTAATAGTATTAAAGTTAGAATTTTTGAAAGTATTTATCATAATGAAGATTTTGGTAAATATTGGTATTATTGGTTTAAAAATTATTAGGTATTATTGGCTTAAAATGATTATGGTAATGAATGTTGGCATTAAAAATTAAAAAAAATTTGAAATGATAGATAGTATTAACTTAAAAGGATTTTGAATGTATACGGCTGAGAAAATATTAAAGAAGAATTATACTCAGATTTATAAAAAAATTGTTAAAATTTTATTTTCTGAATAATCTTTTTTATCTTTGTAAAATATTAAAAAGTTTAAATATGACGATTAAAGAACGTTGCGAAGAATATTTAAGGTATAAATATGAGTATTATGTACTTGGTACTCCAACTATCTTAGACTCAGACTTTGATAAATTTGAAAAAAATCTTAAAGATACTGGTAACCCATTGGCATTAAAGGTTATCAGTTTTGTTGATTTTCCAACTGTTAGAGAAATAAAAGAATTGGGTCTTGATGTTGCTAACATTCTTGATTCAGATGAAAGGGATGAAACTAAATATCCTCATCTTACACCTATGCTTTCCTTACAGAAGATACAGATTAATGATGAATCAAATATGCCATTTCATGATATAGAATTATTTTTAAATCGTATCAAATCAGATTTTATTGAAGCAAGTGGTAAATATGATGGTAATGGTCAAGAACTTATTTACCGTAATGGTGAATTAAGTCAAGCTCTTACAAGAGGTGATAAGAAATTTGGTCTTGATAAGACTAATAAAATGAAACATATAGTACCTACAGTTCTTAAAAATATAGATGATTTTAAAGATAAAACTCTCGAAATACGTGGTGAAGTTGTAATTGATGTTGAACTTTGGAAAAAAAGATATTCTGACCCTAATAAAGTTGACAATCCAAGAAATTTTGTTGCAGGTGTATTGAATCGTGATGAATACAATATTAATGAATTGAAAGATTTAGTATTTATTGCTTATTCATTAGTAGTAATTGATGAAAAAACAGGTAAGAAATTTTATCCTGATAATTCTATGCAATTACTTGCTGATTTTGGTTTTAATGTAAACTATAAACCATTTTTAGTTAAGACTCCTGCCACTAAAGAAGGTTTTATTGAAATTTATAATAAGTTCAAAAATTATAAAGATAATGTATGTCCATTTTTAATGGATGGTATCGTTATTAAATTTCCAGAGAACAAAAGACTTAGGTTAGGTGAAAACAATCACGAACCAAAGTGGGCTGTTGCTATCAAATTCCCTGCAAGAGAAGTTTCTACAATCATTCTTGATATTGAATGGAAGATGGGTAAAGATGGTCATTTAACACCACTTGCTATTCTTGAACCTGTTGAACTTGATGGTACAATGGTTGGCAAAGCAAGTCTTTCCAATCTTGGAACTATTCTGAAAAAAGGTACTTTCCCTGGTGCAAAAGTGGCTTTGAAGAAAGCAGGAGAAATTATACCTTATATTACTGGTGTACTTGAAAAGTCTCCTAATCATGATGCATACGTGAAAGAAATTGAAGAATTTATTAATGAATAATATATGAATGAAGATTCTAAGAAGGAAAAATTTATGGAAAGTTTTCATAAATTAAAGCAGTCTGGTAAAAAACAATTACCTTGGAAGATGTTATGAAGGATGCTGGTATTAGTATAGAAACAAAAACTAATAAAAATATGAATACAAACAATTTAACATTTATTAAAGACATAGAATATTATGATTTTGATAAGTCTTTAGATAAAGATGTCAAAGTTAAGTTTGAAAATTACTTAACAAAGAGAATGAAAGAAGAAACTAAAAATGGTAGATTTCAGTTTAAAGGTACAATTGATTTGAATAAAACTAGTGGTATTGTTTCTCTTTACAAAGATGAAAATGGTAAAAATGTGTATTGATTTGCAGCAGATTGTGACCACTATATATTTGTTGCTGAAATATGGCTCACAGAAGATGGTGAGTTCAAAGAAGATGAGTTTGGAACAAGTTTAAGCGAATAATTATGAAAGAAAACGTAAAAGTAAAAGACCTTAAAATAAACGATAAATTTGTATTTATTAGTGACGGTACTCTTGTAGATGGTGAACTGTTACACAAAGAACAAATTGGTTGTAATCAATTTGATTTACTCATAAGGGTAAAAGATGGTCTTGTAAGAAAAAAGTCAAAAGATTTAAAATTATATTGTGTAATTGGTGAATAAAATAAATACATATAATTTTGAAAGCGTGTCTATTAATCCAATAGAACAAGCTAAATGGCTTATTTCAAATAAAAATATACTTGATGGTATGTCTTGTCCACCATTTATATCAAAAGAAACTACAGGTTGTAGATTTTGTATAATAGCTGCTAATAGAACGCTAAGAGATGTGAAACTTAAAAGAATAGACAAAAAATTTAAAAGACCTTAAAATAAAGATAATATGAAAATAAGAAGCGGATTTGTTAGTAATTCTAGTTCAAGTTCTTTCTTACTTGTAGGAACAAAAGTTGATATAAAAGATATTAAGAATTTGAACAATCACTATGTAGTGGTTGGACCAACCCTTGGTGAAGGTCTTGATGTATTTGATTTAGATGATTATGAAAAACTATATGTGGTTAGTAAATATCCAGATTATTTTGATATTTATTTAATTGAAGATTTTAAATATGAACCACGTATTTCAAAAATACTCGGTATTGACAAAGATGAGTTATGGGACTATGATAGTTTACAAATAGAAAATTTATATTATAAAAAATTCAAAAAAAATGTCTCTATGGATATATGAATAATTATTGTTCACAAAGTTACTTTGATGTGATTAAAAATCATGATCTTGATATTTCAAATGATGAAATAGAGAGAGAAATTCAAAAATATTTTAGAGAACATAAACTCGAAAGAATTTTGAAAGATAAATAAAAAATTTATTAACTTTGTAAAAAATAAAAATATGAGTTCAACTGCTTGTTCAAAAATTATAGTTGGTGTAAAACTTTCTGATTTGATTGCAGTTAATAAAAACATCATGAAATCAATTTTTATTTTTTTCTTACTATTAATACCAATTTGGGCTAGCTGTCAACAAATACGACTATTAGATCAATATGGCAAGAAATTGTATTGGAAAGATGGAAACACTCTTAGGTCAATAGACCAATATGGTGAGAAGTTGTATTATCTTGATGGACAAACTATTCGACGAAAAGATATGTATGGTGACAAGCTATTTTTTATTGATAGAGAAACTGTAAGATTAAAAGACCAATACGGAGAGAAATTATTCTATTTTGACAAAAACACTATCAGATACAAAGACCGATATGGAGATAAACTATATTTTATTGATGGACAAACAATACGGAGGAAGGATCAGTATGGAGAAAAATTATTTTGGTTTGAATCTATTCCAGAAAAGTGGATAATCGTATGTATTATTAATATGTAAGATATGGAAATAAACAAATTTATATAGTTATTACAGTTAAAATTGATTAAATGAAAATAGGATATCACATATCGATAAGTGGCGGTCTTGTAAAAACTGCAAGCAATATAGTAAATAAAAAAATGACCGCTGTTCAGATCTTTCCTGGTAGTCCAAAGAGTTACTTTCCAGGTACAAAATATACTGAAGCAGATTTTAATGCAATGAAAAAATTGAACATTCCTGTGTTTGTTCATAGTAATTATTTTATAAATCTCGCTGATGATAAACCAGTCATACCAAAGTCTATTGAAGAAAATCTAAAATTTTGTGATAAAATCGGTGCATCAGGATTAGTAATTCATATGGGTTCAAACAAATCCATAGTTAATGGTATGGCACTCACACAAATGAATATCTATAATGCTTATCAAAGATTTGAAAAATCTGTAGGTGGTAGACCAAACACAAGAATGCTTATTGAAACTACTACTGAAGGAGGAAATCGTTTGAAATTTGACAAAATCATAGAATTTATTGACAAATATGAAAATGATTATTTAATAGGTATGTGTTTTGATACAGCTCATATGTACGCTGCAGGTTATGATGTTATCAAATATATTGAAAAATATAAATCATATATTAATCTGGTACATCTTAACAATCCGAGTTCTAATGTTGAGTTTGGCAAACACAAAGACCAACATGATGTTTCATTGTTTGATGAAACTGCAAAATTTACAAAAACAGAAATTGAAAATATAATCAATCTGTGTAAATTATATAATATTCCAATGATAATGGAAACTGGTGATATGGAAAATGATTTATTAATTTGTGAAAAATATAAAGGATAAATTAATAAGAGAAAATAAAAGATATTCAGGTTTTCATGCATTAATTGACCATTAATAAGTATTAACCTTCAATACGATGAGAATAATCTTCTTACCCATGAGTTGGTAGTATTTGGCTTGAAAAAGAAAAGAATATTGCAGAATTTATAAAAGACAAATTAAAAAGAATATTAAACGAAAATTAATATGGGTTTAGATATTAGTGCTTATTGTAATGTAAGATTAGGTAAAGGAGAATTTAAAATTCATAAACAACCATTTGTATATCAATTAGGAACATTAAAAATCGATCAAGAATATATAGTAGATTATTTTTATGGTTTTCGTGTAGGCTCGTATAGCAGTTATAGTTTGTGGCGAAATGATGTTTTAAAACTTTTCAGTAATGAAACATATGACGAGTATTGTAATAGGGTTTGGTATTTTACAGAGTTTGAATGGTCAAAATATCATAGAGAAAAGAAATTAAACAGAATTTTAGGAAAACAAAATAAAATGTCTATTATTGATGTTTATAATGAGCCATTTGTTGAACTTTTACATTTCAGTGATTGTGAAGGTGTGATTGGTCCAGAAGTTTGTAAAAAATTACATGAAGATTTTGTAAAATTTAATGAACTTGCCAAAGAAAAAATGAGCGAATGGTTTTATAAAGTGTATGAAGATTTCATGAAAGCTACAAGCGGTAATAATTGCGTTTTACATTTTCATTAGACTATTAACTTTATTATATATAAAATATTAATTAATAATCCAAAGTTTAATTACACCGAATTCGGGGTAATTGAAAATGAAGCGGTGTTAATCGTTTCATTGTGTTTGTAGGGTAATGGATTGAAAAAACAAATTAAAATATAATAGAATTTTATGAGAATTGAAAAATTAGAAAATGCCATAAATATAGCGATTTTCGCTTCAGGTGAAGGTTCAAATGCTGAAAATATTATTCAGTATTTTGAGCCTTTTTTAGATGCAAATGTAGCTTGTGTTATTTCAAATAAAGAAAATGTTGGTGTATTAAAACGATTAAGAAGATACAAAGTGCCCACATACTGCACAAAATGGTACAAAGAAATGGATCGGATTTTAACAAAACATAAAGTCCATTATATTGTGCTTGATGGTTACCTAGATAAAATTCCAATAAATTTTTGCAAAAAATACATGTATAAGATCATAAATATTCATCCTGCATTACTTCCAAGATTTGGTGGTAAAGGTATGTATGGTGATAATGTTCATCAAGCTGTAAAAAAATCTGGCGTTGCTGAAACAGGAATATCAATACATATAGTGAATGAAGAATATAATACTGGTAAAATAATATTTCAAAAAATCATAAAAATTATACCAGAAGATACTTGGCAGGATATAAAATCAAAAGTACATGAATTAGAATTAAAATTCTATCCATTAGTAATTGAAAAATTTATAAAAGGAACATATAAATATCTATATGAAAGATAAAATAACGATAGAAGAACTAAGAAAATTATTACAATCAAAGTTCCCAGAAGAAAAAGTTGAAAGTTTTATAAATGATGTAAAACCTTTTTATGATTTCTATGATTATATGCTTGAAAAACATAATATGTCATATGAACAAGTAGAAGAAGATTCATCAAAATTTTCACAAGATATTTTTAATGAATATCTTGAACAGATGCATAAATCAGAATCGCCAATAAAATTTATGATTGAAATAAGTGGTGATATAATGAAAAGATATGCCAATAAATATGATTATGAAAAATCAGAAGAAGTGAAAGTGGCTCTCAATAAATATATGGAATTCTTATATTTATCAAATCTAAATCCTAATAAAGATGGAAATTAATGTTGAAGAAATCAAAAAAAAAATCTTACCTTAGAAGAAATAAGACATTTAAAAGCAGATGTTTAAACTGGTAGCATACACAAGACTTCAGAAGGTCAGATGTGGTCAACTAAATAGAAAATTAGAATAAAAGTCTCGAAAAGAGAAGATAAATTAATGGTATTCATCTTCTCTGAAAACGTTATATGCAACATTTACATCTAATAAACCATTATTTATTTTAGACTGAACTAACATTATCTTTCAATTTTTCCATAATCTCTTAATATAGATAATCTTGAACAAAATTCCTGAGTTGTTAAAACGGTTTCATTCTTTTTGTTCTTACCCATAGAGTGTGTTAAAGTACAACCAACCGAAGCAGCAAGTGCTTTTCTAAATGAATCTGATTGTTCATACATTGCATTATATGCTCTGTCTAATAGTTCCTGATATTCATCTGAATCTCTTTTTATTTCAACACCTCTCCAATATAAAGTTTGAGTTTTGAACCACTTCTTGTTCTTACCTTTCATTTTTGCAGCAAGACCAACAAGTTTACATACTTCAACTTGCATTTCAGGTGATTTAAATTTGAGGCTTTGAAGAAAGCCTTCCATCGAAGATATTTCCACACCATCTAATACAAAAGGATGTGGTGAGAAATTACTTAATGCGTTTGAGGGGTATTTACCTTTGCTACTTATGTCCATAATACATTTATCCATAATAATATATTTTAGTAAAAATACAAATTATTTGTTTGAAAAAAAATTCTATTTACTATGTTCGTAATTCTAATGGTATCATTCAAGGTTTTGATAAGACTCATTTCAAAAAATTACCTAAGAAAATGGAAAGAGAATTCAAATTAAAAAGAATTCTTAATATTTCTGTTTCAGAAAAAGTAAAAGAAATAATACCTTACGATGTAACAAAATCTAAAATATATGTTAATTGGTCAGGAAAATATCCTAACCTATGTTCTGGTTTATGGACAATCAAAATTGACAATATGGAATTACCAATACCAGAAATTATTAAAAGTGATAGTATGGGTACTCGTGGCACATATTCAATACAGCATTTTGAAGAAACCGAATATTACTACGAAGATGATGCTGATTGTTGGAAACAAGAAGATAATTGGTTAAGATATGCAATACAGTGTCTTGAAGAAGGTTATTCGATAAAATTTGTTGGTGACAGAGATTTATATTCTGAAATATACTCTAAAATAAGTGAATGTGATTGGCGTTCAGGAAGCTGTGGAGGTTGTATATGATTGAATATTATAGAATAGAATTTTTAAAAGGTTTTTATACCACTATAGAAACATCCGTTATGATAGAAGATATTAAAGAATTTATCATAAGTGGTAAATCATATATAGTCGGTAATTTCAAAAGTATAAAAGAAGCAAATGATTTTATTAACAAAAATAAAAACAATTTAACATATATTAGAATTGAAAAATTTAATGAAGGTATTACCGAATATTATTTAAAGAATAATGAATTACATAGAATAGAAGGACCAGCATATATTAAAAGAAAACATTTTAATTATGGTGATTATATTTTTCATGAATATTATTTCATTAATGGTCAGAAATATACAAAAGAAGAATGAAAAAAAGACCAGAATTAAGAGAAATTAAACTAAAAAGACTATTAAATAAGAATATATAATTTTATGGAAAAGTTATATGAAATATATCAAGAATGTGGTTTTAATAACAAAAATATTCTTGATGTTGCAAATAGTATACTAAATATAGTAGGATCTGCAGAAATATCAAAAAATGAAGATAATGAAATAGTTATTTCTTTTAGCAGAAATAAAAACAAAATCATTCTTCTTATAGATAAATTTGCTGATATTCAATACATTAGAAAAAAAGATGATGATTATATTTATAAAGTTTATTATTTTGCAGATGGTTTTGATTATCAAAAAGTTATAAAAGGTCTTTAATTAAAAAATTCTTATTTCAACTTTATCAAATCTAATAAACTTTCCACACCGTTTGTTCAATTTAATTTTTAATTTCCAAAACATTTTGGTTAATAAATGATATATATATAGAAGTCAAAAAATAAATAATAACATGGCAGTAATAAATATAAAAAGTCAAACAGATTTAAGTGGATTCTATATTGTTTTTAAAGGATCAGTAAGAAATGAAAAGAAAGGTTGGTTTGGTTTAAGCCATCTTATGGAACATCTTATATGTCATCATCTTGATGATATGTTGGATGATTTTGATAGAGATGGTATTGCTTGGAACGCATATACTTCAGACAATGAAGTAGTTTTTTATTATATTGGTTTAGATGAATATCTATCAAAATATAGAGACATAATACTCAAAAAATTATTAACATTTTCAATAACAGAAGAACAATTTGAAAATGAAAGAAAGATTGTGTTAGAAGAATATAAAGATTATTTTAATAAGCAAAATTATAATCATCAATTAAATCTTTATAGAAAATTATATAACAATTATGGACCAATCGGTCTAAAAGAAGATTTACAAAGTCTTAAATATCAAGATATTAAGGACTATTTCAAATTACAGTTTTCAAAACCGCATGAAATTATAAATGTATCTAGGAATTCTGAATTTGTTACAGATATTGAATTTTCCACACAAACATTCATACAAAATATAGTTGCTGGTGAATATCCAAATATTCTTGAGCCATATAAGAGCAGAAACGGAAAATCATCGGTAATTTATAATTCACAAGTATTATCTGAAGATTTTGCTTATATAGATTTTATTTGTAATATGTTAGGCATGGGTCTTAAATCACCTCTTTATCAAGAAATAAGAGAAAAAAGAGGATTGGTTTATTATATAAATTGCTATATTGACAGAATAACAAATAATAGTGGTATTATTAATATAACATCTGAAACATCTGATGAAAATGTTGAAGAAATTGAAAAAATTACAGCGTTTGTTTTAGGAAATCCCGAAAAATTTATGACACAAGAAAGGTTTGATATTGTAAAACAAAGTTTAGAAATCAAATTTAAAAAGAATGAGATTAATAGATATAATAATGTTGGTAAATATATTATACCGAGAGAATGGCAAGTTGAACCAATTTTGAAAGATATAACATTTGATAAAGTTATGTCTGTATATAACAAATATTTTGATTTTTCTAAGTTTATTAAATCGGTTGATACAAAAGACTTTATTTAATGAATTTACTTGATAAATATATAAGGATATTTTAGAAATAGATTAAAATTTTTTGTATTAGAAATAATGTACAAAAACTATATGAGAATTCAAAAATTAAAACAAATAAAAATGAAAAACGATGTAAAATTTGATTTTGATGATATTTTAATACAACCTGCTGAACAATCAGATGTAGAAAGCAGAAAAAATGTAAATGTTTTTTATAATGATGGTTGGTTACCATTATTTACTGCTCCAATGGACACAGTTATAAATTATAAAAATATTATTTATTTTAATAATAATAAAATATATCCAATTCTACCAAGAACAGAAAAAATACTGTTTCCATTGAAAGGTGAAGGTGTGGCTATTGGTTTGGATGCATTTGAAGAATTTTATATTAAAAGAAAAGCAGAAAGCCTAAATGGTCTTGTTTTGATAGATATAGCCAATGGTCATATGTCAAAATTATTTGAAATTGTAAAAAAAGCAAAAGAAAAATATGGTGATAAATTAACATTAATGGTTGGTAATATTGCAAATCCAAAGACATATACTTTATTATCTGATACTGGTGCAGACTATATTAGAATTGGTATAGGTAATGGTGGTGGTTGTCTTACAACAGAACAAACAGGCGTTGGTTATCCTATGGCATCTCTTATTAGAGAATGTTATGAAGAATCTTGTAAATTTGATAAACCTGCAAAAATTGTGGCTGATGGTGGTTTTAAAAAATATTCTGACATTATTAAAGCATTAGCACTTGGAGCTGATTATGTTATGCTTGGTTCAATATTAAATAAAGCTCTTGAAAGTTGTGCTGACACTTATACACAAAATGTTAAACACGATTGGGGTACAGAACCAGGTGAACTTGTAGACCAATATTCAGATACGACTAAATTAATGTTTAAAAATGGTTCTAAATTTTTTAAAAAATTTAGAGGTATGAGTACCAAAGAAGTTCAGAAGTCATTAGGTAACGAAATACTTAAAACATCAGAAGGTATAACTAGAATGAATCAAGTTGAATATACACTTGAAGGTTGGTGTGATAATTTTAAACATTATCTATCAAGTGCAATGAGTTATACAAATAAAACTTCACTAAAAGATTTTATTGGTCAAGTAGAATTTAATATGATTACAGAAAATGCGTTTAAAAGATATAATAAATAATATAAGTCATAAAATAATAAAAAGAAATCAATAAACAGCAATCGTTTAGAAAAATGATAAAACTGGATTAAAAATCAAAGAACATTTGATAAATTAAAAGACGAAGTTTATTTTAGTGAAATAAGTTATAAATGGGGTAGCTTGCGTCAAACAGCATATGAAATAAAACAGTGTATGGCTCATATCATACACTGTTTTTATTTTTTTTTTTTTGGGCCAACTGTTGATATAAAGTACAATATTAATGTGCATATCGATGCAACAACACATATAAACTTTAATACATATGGTAAATATTTGAACGATAAATGGTCTGTTAAACAAATAAATAAAGAATTAAGAATTAAAAAATTAATAAGGATTACAAAATGATAATTAACAAAACAAATTATGGTTTGAGATTTCCTGTTCTTATAAAAATTGGAATAACTACTAATAGTAGTAGAAATGGAAATGAACCTTGTGATGTTTATAAATTGGATTGGTCAGATTTTAACAATCAAACCAAATTAAAACATAAAGAATGGATAAAATCCTTTAAAGAAAGGTTTAAAAGAGATTACACAGAACCTCTCGAAAATTATTATATGAATCTTATGACAGAACAAGAATTTATTATACCAGATTATTATTTAACTAAGATAATTTTGGAAAAAATTCCAAACAATCAAAAATTAAAAATCTATAAACTGATAGACCGTATAGATGTCGATAATACTAAAAGAGAAGTTAGATGTTTTTCAAACATACGATTAAATAGTAGAGAAAGAAAATTAAATAGAATATTAACAATAAAATAAAAAGAAATGGTTTTGTAAGCAACTCAAGTTCAAGCTATTTCGTAGTTTTACTACCTAAGAGGTTGTGGTGTTTTAATAAGTCCAGATAAAGTTGAAAAAATTTTAAAAAGTTAAGATATGAAAATAAGAAAAGGTTTTGTAAGTAATTCATCCTCTTCATCATTTGTTTGTGATGTATGTGGACAAGATGTAAGTGGTTGGGATATGTCACTACATGATGCTGAAATGTATCAATGTGAAAATGGTCATACTTTTTGTGAAGACCATGCTATAAATTTTGAATTTAATAGAGAATTTGCAATTGCTCTTGTTGAAAAATCTATAAATAAAACAAAAAAAGCAATTGAAAATTACGGTGCTAAGGATTATTATGTTGATTCATTGAAAGAAAATGAAGAAACATTAAAAAAATTGACTCTTTGTGAGGAAGATTTAGATTATGATGAAATTATAGAACAACATGAATATAGATACGAACTTCCTGCACAATACTGTCCTATCTGTCAAATGGAACATATCACCACTTCAGATATGGTTAAATATCTGTTAAAGGAAAATGGTAAGACAAAAGAACAAATAGAATTAGAAATGAAAGAAAAATTCGTTGATATTGACGAATTTAAACACTACCTTGATAACTAGTATGTTATACGATGTAAGAAGAAATTCACGAAGAAGAAATCAAATGAGGATGACTTTTGGTCATAATGATTATGTTAATTATAAGACACATAATGTTCTTTTGTTCTTTTTGGAATAGAAATAAGTGAGGGTGCTCATATGGTTGAGGATTATCAATGGCTTTGTGAAAGTTTCTTACCAGAAGATGTGTATAAAAAAGAATTAAATGAACAAATACAAGAATACGGTGAAGATGGTATCGATTGGACTGACATTTGGTACAATAATATGCACAAATCAAAAATTGACACCATACACGAAAATGGAAAAATAAAATTAGGAAGAAGATTGGCAACCAGTTCAAATTCAGAAATAGACAATGGTAATGTTTCTCTTGAAGAACTACTAAAAATAAGAAATGAGTTAGAGAAAATAATTCCTGATGTCAAAGATAGTGACTTTAAATTATTCTATGGTTCATATTACTGTTAAAATAAAAAAGTCCTGAAGAGGACTTTTTTTGTATAGATTTTAGTTTTATATTTGTAAATTAAACAAAACATATGGATTTTTTATTTGATGATGTATATTACCTCTACTTAGAAGATCGTGGTGAAAAATCTGTTATAAAATTGCAACGAAACTACGAGTGGGATTTTGAATTAATAGATGGTGTTTATCCGTCTGTTGGCACTCTATTTTCGAATTTGGAAATAGATGAAATAGTTGATTCTTTGAAGAAAGATTTTGATGTTGTTCAAGTTATCGAAGAATCAGAAATTGATGATTATATGAAGTCTTTATGAATTACCCATCAAAATAGTCATAAAAAGTATATAAAAAATTATTTCGTGAAAATAAATTAGAAAGGATAAACAAATGAAAATTAGAAAAGGTTTTGTAAGTAATAGTTCAAGTTCATCATTCATTATCGATGGTAATAAATATACTTGTGTTGACATTGCATTTCAAATAATTGATGTTTTAGTCAGTGAAGACAATAATTATAAAGAAAAATATAAAAAGATTAAAAACAATCTTAAAAAACTTAAAAATAAAGATACATCAATTCTAATAGAATATTGTGATAATATTTATATAGTTAAGAAAGATGATAAAATATATGTTGAAGCTAGTTATCATTATGAATGGAATCTTATAAAATGCGAAGAAGAAGGTGAATATTATGATATAATTTATGAAGAAAAATTTTATTTTCCTTTATATGATAATAAGTATCTTGGTAAATTAGCAAACACAGACAATTCTTGTAATAAATGTCATTGTGGATTTTTAGAGTTTGATGATGGTTCTGTGTTTTGCCCTAGTTGTTTATGTGACCCAGATGGAAATCCAAATCAAAAATTATTTAGAAAAGAAAAATTAAAAAGAATTTTAAAAGATGAAAATTAGAAATGGTTTTGTAAGTAATAGTAGTTCAAGTTCTTTTATAGTTGTTTGGGATAAAAAACCAACTTCAGTAGAAGAAGTACATCAAATTTTATTTAATGGCGAAAAACTACATACATATTGGGATGATTCTTATGATGCAAAAGAACTTGCTCAAATTATATTTAATGATACTAAACAATTATCAAAAGACGAAATTATAAAGATACAAAGAGAACTATATCAATATAATTCTTGGAGTGATAAGAATTATTGGTATTCAAAAGGTTACAAACCAAACAAAGAACTTTGTAGAAAATATGAAGAAGAAATGAAAATTGCTTCAGACCAAGAGAAATATTGGGAAGATGTATTAAAAAAGTTTTCAGATAAAGAAAAACAAACCTTTCTTAGAAAAAACAAACTCGAAAGAGTTCTTAATGAAAAGACTGAAAATGAAAGAGAAAGACTGTACTTTGAAGCAGTTGAAAAATTAAGAGAAGTTAGAAAAGCGCTTTGGGAATCGAATGAAACTATGGATAAATTGGTAGAAGAATCTGCTGAAAAGTTCATCAATGATTTTGGTGATAAGTTTATATCATATTATCATTATTCGGATAATAATGGAGATATTCAAGCATATCTTGAACATAGTGGTGTTTTTGATAAACTAAAACATTGGCAAATAAGTCATCATTAATATATGTTATCGAACACAAATTTTTGATTTATCTTTATTTTATCCAAGTGTAATGAAAGATTATACCAAAATACTTAAATTATTAACATAAAAAATTATTAACATAAAAAAATGAAAGAAACAGAATTTAAGGCACTAATGCACTGCGGACAGTATGTTGATGCCAACTTACTTGAAAAAGGAATTTACCCTTGCTCAATACCGTTTATCTACTCAAAAGATGAAACTATTGAAAATATAGTTGAACGTGGTAGAATGATGAAAGATATGACCGGATCAAACTTTATATCGGAAAAATATTTTGACAACTTAAAGCAGTGTCAATTAGTACCCAATTTTAATTATGGAGTTACGTCAGTAGAAGAGTGGTTACAGTTAGTTTTGATGTAGGAACGAAAAAAAATTTATCATTACTTTTAAGTCCACCTTTAATCCAATATCCACTATTAAATGTAACTCACATTGTTTGGTACAATAAGTAAAAGAGAGAATAATATATAATTTAAAAAAATTGATATATGTCAGAAGAAAATAAAAAATGGAAAAAGATAAGTTATTCCTTTAAATCAGAAGATCAGATTTTGAATTTTGGTCAGTTTGAAGGTAAATCTATCGGAGAAATTATGAAAAGTTACCCAGAATATATTGATTGGTGTATAAAAAATTTTAAAGGTTTCAAACTATGTAAAAAACTAGCAATTAGGTTTCATGAAATAAAGGAAGAAGCTAAAAATAAAAAAAATTAGATTTTTAATATATACTTAAAAATATTTATATCTTATGAAACGAACATTGCTTTTTCTATTAATGTTAATTTGTTTTTTCTCAACATATTCCCAAAAGAATAAAAAAGAAATATATTATCAATACAAACAAAAAGAATTAAAACATGATTTGAAATTTCATACACAAGTTGATTGGATTACCGAAAACGAAAATGAATGGGGTTCTTTCATGTGGTGTGTTATAAGAACTTATAATAGTGATAAAAATGGTAATTATTGGTATTATGTTTATTTTTATTCAAATTCATTCTTTAATAAAGTAGATGAAAAAGGTAATTATCAAAAAGCTATTACATACATAAGTGATATACACATTTATATGACAGAATATAATTTAAATGGTAAACCAATAGTTGTATATGACTATCACAAACCTTATATAATTTGTGACCACCATGAATATTTAGATCCAAGTTTATATGTGGCTTTTTTTTCTTCAAAATCTAAAATTAATACATTTAAAATTAAATTTGATAAATGTTATCCATTTCATGATACAAAAATAAAGAAATAATTATGGCTAAAAAAACATTACAAGACAATATTGATATAATAGATAATGCTATTACAGATAAAGGTACTGTTACAATCAGTATGAAATCGTTCAAATGGATTGTTGGAATTATTATTTCATTATCATTATTAATATTAGGTGTTGCTTGGGGGTTTAAAGTAAGTTTGGAAAGTAAAATTAATTCAACTGAAAATAGAATATTGGATAAAATTGAAAAAGTTGAAGCGAAAGTAGATAAAATTGAAACAGAAGATATAAAAGCTAATATTCAAATGGATTACAGACAAGATGGAGATATAAAAGTTTTATATGATAGAACTAATTCAAGAAATGATGCCATAAATGGTAATGTGGAAAGACCAAAAAATTTAAATACAAATAGACCAAATTTTAATCCTAATGGAAACTAACTTTGAAAGATATAATAAATCAAAAAATATTAGGTGGTATAAAGGATATAAATTAGTTAAAAATCCTGAAAAATCACCTGGCGAAGTTGGTTATTGGTCTGTACCAGATTTATATTACAGAGTGTTTGCTAATGAAATAAAAAAAGGATTTGATACAGTTTCTATTATACAATGTAAACAAGCTATTGATGAATGGTTTGATTTCAATATTAAAATAAAACAATTTAAGGATGATAACGATGTTTGAAAATTTTAGAACAGAAAAATATCCTAATAAAAAAATCATTATTGTAGATATACAACCATCATATAGAATTCATATGAATATGGATATGACTGATTTTACAGAATGGTTAAATCACCATAAATATTTAGATATTCTTTATTTATACAATGGTCCTGACCTTGGATATGAAGATGAAAACGAAATCAAAGATTGGTTATATATTTACAATTAAACTTATAGAAAACATTAAAACTTTAATGCAAGAATATAAACATAAAATTAGAAATAATTTTAATTTTTATTCGCAAGATTTACTAAATAATTTGTTTTCTCATCCTTACACTAAAATTGAATTTTTAGCAAATGACCTAAAAGTATCAAGGCAAACTGCAGCGAAATATTTAGATGAATTAGAAAAATATGGGATACTAAAAAAGGTAAAAATATGGAAAAACAATTATTACATCAACGAACCATTATACAAACTATTTACCGAATCAAGTTAAAAAAAAATTTATTATTTAACATGATGAGTTTATCAAGTTAAAAAAAATGAAAATATTTGACATGAAAACAAATACTAAATGAAATGTTAAAAGGACAACAATATGAACCTATACCTTCAAAACATAGAGAAAATTTTAATCAAAACAACCTTCCAGCCAATTGGCTTGGATTGGATTTTAAAGAATTTTCAAAAGAAAAATCGCTTTTTGACTATCAACAAAAAGCATTAGAAAATGCTTTAAAAGCATTATAACTCTTAAAATTTAATATATAAGTTTAGATATAAGATAATTGTCAGCAAATGCAGAAAAGCGGCTCATTAAAGTATGGAGCTACAGGTTAAACTCCTGTAATAAGCTGACAGAGCCCGTTTTAACAACGGGCTCTTTTTTTATTCGAAATTTTGTTGTATATTTGTAAATTATGAAAATTCTCAAAAGAAATAGAAAAAGTTGTAGATCATTCAAGTATATTAAGATATACTTTTCTCATGGCATTGATGAATTTTGCCGTGAAGATAGAGAAGATTTCTTTTTGAGAAAGAAAACAACCAAGTGGTTTATTAAATCTATAAAATATAGAAATAAACCAGCAAGATTTAAAATAATGACAAGGGTTTACCTTATGTATCAAAATTAGTCAAACAAAATCTTGACGACACTTTAACTATATTGAAGTGGAATGTTCGCAATAATATTTTTGTTTATAGACTATCATCTGACTCATTCCCTTGGATGTCTGAATATAACTTTTCAGATTTACCAGACTTCAAAACAATCAAATCTAAATTAGAAAGTATAGGCAACTATATTAAAAACAATAAAATCAGAGTCTCGTACCATCCAGGTCCCTTTAATATACTTGCAAGTTTGACACCTTCAGTTGTTGATAAGACTATTGTAGAACTTAATAAACATGCAGAATTAATGGATCTTATGTTACTTGACAAATCAACATATTATCCTATCAACATTCATGTTGGTGTCACTAAACCAGATTTACAAACTGCTATGAAGAATTTTTGTACAAATTTTAGCAAACTTTCTGCTTCTTGTAAATCTCGTTTGACCGTTGAAAATGATGATTCACCGAATCAATTTTCTGTAAAAGACTTATATAATGGTATTTATAAAGTTATTGGTATACCTATTATATTTGACCAATTTCATTTTGTATGTGGTAAACAAGATCAAACAATGCAACAAGCGCTTGAATTAGCTTTATCAACTTGGCAAACAACACCTTTAACACATATGAGTTCTTCAAAATTGTTAGAATCTCAAGGTGTTAAGAAAACTGCTCACGCTGATTATATATGAAAAAATTGAAACTTTTGGTCATATTTTTGATACAGAATTAGAATGTAAGCAAAAAGAATTGGCTGTTTTAAAATATATAAAAAATTAAATTTATTTTTTTAATTTAATAAAAGTTTCCTACCTTTGTGTTATAAACTTAAAAAACTAAAAATATTGTAGTATTTCAAAATTTTTTAATATGTTGGTTTTTATATATGTTTTTATTTGTAGTAATGTTATACTTCGTTTTTTTTATTACTATAGGTGGCTTTATATTAAAAGGTGATTATGAAAAATTCCACAATTTTCTTATGGAGAAATCACAAAAAGAATTAATATATGTGAAATCTTATGATACCATTAAAGATATTAACGTAAATGTAAAAAATTATTCTGAAAGAGTATTTGGAAGGTATGTATATATTACAAACGCCACACCTATAGAAAATTTTGTAAAACAATTGCCTAGAATTGAATGGTGTAAAGAACATATGTTTGGTAAAACAAAAACTTTATTTTCTTTAATGACATTTGCTCATGAACTCGGACACCACTATGCTTTAAAAGAGAATGATCATTCTGAAAAAAGAGCTGATTATTATGCTGTTAAATTATTCAAAGAACATTTTCCAATTTGGAAACAAGTTCTTTATTTTCCAGTGTATTGGTTTTACACAGGGGGTAGAAATTTTAGAATTAAAAATTAATAATAATGAACCTGTTATAAAGGAAATTATTGAAAAATTTTCTTCTGAAGCAGATGAAAAACCAGGAATGGGTATAACAGGATTTATGTTTAGTGTTGCAAAATCAATATTAATAAATTTTTGGGAATATGGTTATTTAATTGAATATCACTATACAAATGATATGGAAAGGAAGAAATATTTAAAATTAAAAAGAATAATATGAAAGTAAGAAACGGATTTGTAAGCAATTCTAGTTCAAGTTCATTTATCATTGATCAAAATAGATGGAATAATATTTCTGAGTTAGCAGAATATATGATAAAAAGAGTTGAATATAAACCTCAAGTGAATGAAGTATTACAAAGGTTAAAGGAATGTAAAGACTTGGATCAACCTGTAATGTTTTATTCTTGTAATTACGATACTTGGATTAACAAGTATGGAGAACACTACTTTGTAACAACTTGTAATAACGAAGATTGGGGAGATGTATATTCAGATTTAAATGAAGACAATGCGATAGATATTTATCCAGAATTGGAAGATGTTAATTGTCCTGGTTCGATTAATTGGAATAAAGTTCAAGAAAATGTCAATTTTTTTGACTTGGAAAGGAATCTTTTTTATCAAAGAACAAATGTTTGGCAAGAATGTAAAACACCAGTTAATAATCATAATAAATTTTGTGGTTATACAGAATATGTTAAGATACATGGTGAAATTATGTGTCCTAATTGTTTTCACTTAGAAAATGGTAAACCATCTAAATATTTAATGTATAAAGATAGATATAAAAAACTAAAACGTATAAATAAAGATGCCATTCACCATGATTTTTCCATTTGAGGTGTGAATAATTTTTCAATGGTGTTCTTTCAATTGTCACATTATTCCAGAAAAAGTAGATGGGATTATATATGAAGGAAATTTGAATAAAACAGATAGATAATAAAAAACCCACAATTTCTTGTGGGTTTATTTTTTTTTTAAAATTTAGGTATCTTAAAATTGCCAGGTTTGAAATCACTGAAGTTCGGTATCTTTGGTGTTATTTTGTTTTGATACTCTTGTTGTTCTTCTTGTTGTTTCTTATTTCTATCATGTTCCTCTTTATTTCTTTCGTTCATATATTTAATATATTCTTCAAATTCCCAATAGTCCATCCTATCTATTTCAGATGGAGAAATTTGTTTTTGCCACATGAACTCAAACTTATTCTTTAATAAAGTCGTTAAATGGATCTGAAATAACGAAAAGACTTGACGCTCCGTCGGGAAAGGTCATGTCTGAGTGCACCTCCCCTTGACACTCTGGACAATTTATTTTTAATCCTTTAAGACCAAAAACCATATTATCTACAGCTTTATTAATCACTTGAAAAGTGTACATATCCATTCTTTTAAATTCATCTTCTTTTGCTTTTATACCTTCTTCTGTTATCGATGTTCTATCCCATAACATAAATGGAATAATTTTTAAGAATGATACGTTAGGATTTTTTTGTGCTTGAACCTTTGATTTTATATCCCCATAGAAAATTTCTTGAATTCCTATATTAGGTGGAGCTAATTTATAAACAACACCATTAATGTTAAATTCAAAACATTTACTTTCTTTATTAAAGAATTTTTTAATATTTTCTGGCATTTCGTGGTTTTCAAAGGTTCTTGGATATTCACTATTTGATGTTGCTCTAAACGGAATTAAAAATTCATGTTTGCAATGAGGACAAGTAACTTCCTTGGCTAATGAAGCACCTTTTTGGAAAGTTAATTCTCTAATCATAAATATAATAGACAATCTATCACCATCTTTAATATCTTTATATGATCCATTATTTCCGTTTGGTAATGTTACTTTTACACAACTTGATAATAATTGGTTCATTTTTTCAGTTACATCTAAGAAGTTTTTATCATCTACAACCGAATATGCTTGTACTTCATGTACTTTTGCGGCTCTAATTTTGATCTTTGTACCATCTTGATAAAAAATACCTAATGGTAATAAATCCAAATCTACATTAAGATATCCCAATGAACTATCTTGACTAATTGTTTTTAGAGTTGTTTTTATTTCTTTAATCTCATCTTTTGTTTCAGTTAAGAATTTTGCTAAATATTCTTCTTGTTGTTTTTTATCGTTTTCACCCATAAAGATTAATTATTTTTTTAATTATATATTATAGAATATCAATCCAAACACAATATATTTTTTATATTCGATTCATAATTTTAATATATAAATAAAAAATATAGAAATTTGATGATACCAAATAGTAAAAGTTTACATTTTTTTGATTTAGATGGAACGCTATGGGATATAGATTGTAAATCTTGGATTATTGATAAAGAAGAACCTCACAAACCAATAATCCGTTTAGATAAATTTGAAGAAAGTAAAATACTTTCTGGTTTATATATTAAAGATAACTTAAAAATTGAATATAATGGTGAAACTTATTTTATATCAAATAATTTATTTAATGAAATTAATAAGAAAAAGAAAATTCCTATTGAAAGACTTGGTATATCTTGGATAGAATTCTATGATGAAAAATATATAAATAATACTAAAGTTACATTTTTATTTAATAACATATATCATTTAAGAAATAAAAATGAATACATTTGTTTATTAAGTGGTAGAGCTCATAGAGAAAGATATGGTGATATTTTAAATACTTTAAGAAAAAAATTACAGGACATCGGTATAGAAATATATAAAATATATTTTGTGGCTGATAAGTTTTATTATAGACATGATGAAACAATAAGTTTGAATAAATTATATATACTTATTGAACATTTGGTAGGTCTCAAAATAGACGATGGTAAATTTAAAGCATATAAACAGGATTGGTTTAATAATGTTTATTTTTACGATGATGAAAAAATGAATATTGATTATGCAAATGATGTTCAAATGATTTTTGATAGGGTATTAAAAAACACAGATGATGATTTATTTAAAATGGTTATAGATAGAGTGAATAAAAATGAAATAAATTTGACTACCAATTTAATAACAAATAATGAAATAAATCCTTTTAAAACTAAAAAGATTCAATTAAAAGCACCTTTAAAATATCCTATAAAAGTTAATGAACGCATTAAAAATTTTAATGGGTTTATAAATGAGTCTGGAATATCAACTAGAAAAGAAGAATAGGATAATAGAACAAATTGTAGAAAAACAAAATATTCTTGCTGGTGTACCTGATAAAAAAATCACTGGTAAAATTAATGATGCAAAGAAACAAAGAGATAATCTATTATCTCAATACAATACTTTAATATCTAATTCAAGAATTGAAAATAATCCTATTGTTTTAAATAATATCTATAGTAAATTAGTACAGATATGTAATGATTTATCAAAAAATGAAGAAATTATAAGGCAGTTAAATCAAGAACTCGATTCTAAAACAAAAACGAATTTATCTAAATTACCAACAGAATATCAAGCCGAAATAGATAAATTATATGATGACTTATCAAAAGTCAATGAACAAATTGCAAAAGAAAGAGAATTAGAACGCCAAAAACAAAATACTAATAATAAATATAAAGGTCTTGAAGAAAATAGTTCAATGAATGAATATCAAAAAATTATTATTGATGAAAACTTTGGTATCTATATAAATTATCCTAAAAATGCTGTTATATCTGAAACTATAAAATGTATATATGGTGCTGGTCTAAATACTATACCAGAAAATTACTTCATGACAAAAAATGAAGTTATAAAAAGCATTTCAAATATACAAATGCCTGGATTACCAACATTATTAAGTGTATTTATAGATACATTATTAAAAACTATTGGTCAAGGTTTCGTAAAACAATTTTTCTTTTTTAAGAATACTGTTGATTTAATAGCAGGTTTGGAGATAGGTGAGTTGTTGGGTACTATGATTCCAGGTCTTGTTAATATTTTAAAAGATATAAAATTATTATTCACAAATCCAAGTCAATGGATGTTTAAAAAGATATTGGGTCCTTTATTTGATATAAATATTCCTATACCATCTTTTAAATTTGACCTTGGTGCTATGATACCGTTTTTACCATTTGCAATTAGAATACCTAAAATAGATCCTTTTGATTATTTTAATAAATTGACATCATTTAATATAAAAGCCGATCCAACACAGATACCATCAAATTGGTATGAAATTATGGCTGAAGAAATTGGCAAAGAAGATAAAGAAATTGAAATAAATTTCAAAAAACTCCAATTACAAAAAATAAAAGTATTACAAGATAAAATACAAAAAATATTAAATGATTTAAATGGTGTAAATAAATATGAATCTCTTATAAAGGCATCCGAAAGAAAAATAAAAATTTTAACATTAAATAATAATAAGTTAAAAGAAGATTTAACTTCCAATAAAGATTCTTCAAATCTAAACTATTTCATAAACAAAGAGAAAGAACTAAAAACGAATTGTGAATTGATTAGTGAAGAAGTAAAAAATCTTAATAATTTAAAAAAATTGTATAATAATGAACAAAAACGATTAAGTTTATTAAATAGAATAGAATTGGAATCAAAATTATTAGAATATAATAATGATTTAAAAGAATTAACAGATAAAGAAAAACCTATTATAACATATAGACAATTTGCTAAAAAAGCTATATTATTATCGTTTGAACAAAATATTCCTCAAGATAGTTTGGTAGAAAAACTTTCTGGTCTTTGGGATATAGGTGTGAATATTTTTGATAATCAAGTTACAGAATTTTTACAAAAAATAGGTTATGACTTAACTAAAGATAAATATATTTATGAAATAAAGACACTTAGAGATAAATTTGGTTTAAAGTTTAATAATGCAACTCATTTATTTAAATTATATCAACTTGGTTTTAATCTTAATGATCCTAATCATTTGGAAAAATTAAATTTATTATACAGATATAATATAGATATAAAAAATGAAGATTTAATGTTATTATTACAAGAACTTGGAATGAATTTAAATAATATATTTTTATTTAATATTATCAATGTTTTGAAAAATGAACTTGGAATAAATATAAATGATTTAGAAATACTTAAAAAACTAAATACAATAGGATTTAATTTCAATAACACTAATGCTGTTGAGAGGTTAAAAATATTAAGTAAATATGTTGATATTAAAACTGTTGCAGGTTATGATAATGCTATAAAAAAGAATGTAAATTTAAATAATCCATATATTGAACCTTTGTTAAGAAAATATTTTACATTGAATTTGAATTGGAATAATGACAATTTCTTAGCAACTGAAGCTGAAATTTTATCAACTGTAACAGTACAGCAAATTGACAGAGTTAAACAAATTTTAAATTTTTTTGAAGATCCTAACACAGATTTAAATTATTTTTTCAGTAAGAATAATTTAGAAAATAATGAATTTATAAAATACATATATACATTTGATATTGATAAAACTTTATCATATATGAATGCTGGTGATACAGCTGGATTAGTAATTTCTGGTAATTTTGAATATAAAGAAGATATAATACCAAATAAACCACAATGGTATGAAGAAATACCAGTAAAAAGCCAAATTGCCGGCGCTTATACAACACTTATAAATCAAGGCACACATTATGTTCCAATTATAGAAGAAGGCAAACCTTTAAAAATTCAATTATATCATGATAATGGGTTAATTTATAAAGTAACAACTAATTATACATCTGAACAAATTAGCGGTATAACAGGCAGTGGTTCAACAACAGCTGTTACTTGGGAAACTGTAACATCTATTTCATATACTTATGATAAATTATACTGTATACCATTATCATCAACTCCAATAATAAATATTATAAATAGGTGGACAAAATATAATGTCAAGGTAAAATTTATATCTAAAAATAAAAACATACAAGGTGAAGATTTAATACCTCCTATTTTACCATATAAAGGAAATGAAAGATTTACTGGTAATAATAAAAATGTAGAAAAAATGGTATTGTCTAATGGTACAAAAGAAATTTATGTAATGTTAGATTTGTTGAGAGATTTTGTTTTAAATCGTGGTTGGGTTATTGAAGGTGTAAGAGTTGCTGATAATTTTGCAACATCGGTTAGTGATTATGAACGAATGGTTGCAACAAACCCAAATTTAGTTTTGACAACAGGTGCAACACCAAATACCAATGAAATTAATTACGATCAATTGTCAGGCATTTATGGTAATTTTGATAAATTAGGTTTGAATATTAGAGATAAAGAATACGATTATAAATTCCAGAAAATGATGAGCATATTAAAAGTAAAAATAGATGAAATAAATATACTTGAAACAAAAAGAAAAGTAACATTAACATATTATGATAGAAATAGTAATAATGGTGCTTATGATATAAAAAAGGTTATTGATTTATCATCAACAAAACCAAATCCTAAAGTTTTTGATGATGCGAGATATAATGCTCGTATAGAAATTACTAATATTATAGATCCTAATAAACCTAAACAACCAACAAAAACAATTATTCAGCTCGACTCACTTAATAAAATGGGATTTAACTTTCAAAATCCAACATATGATGCTTTTTTAAATAAATTGAACGGTTTATCATTTAATATTAGTGCATTTCAAACTGCTAATATAGTGGATGCTTTGTGTGCTTTAGGTTGGCATTATAATAGTGTAGAAAGTATGAATAAATTAGATAGCTTAAGTCAATTAGGTTTTAGTTTCAATATATCAAATGAAACAGTTACAAATGGTGTGGATATGGATGATAAATTAAATGCTTTAAATAATATAGGATTTAATTTTAATAGACCAGAATGGTTAACTATGATTAACGAATTGCATTCAATAGGCTTAAATATAAATGATAAGGATTTTGAAAATGCTATTGAAGAATTAATTTCTTTTGGTATTAATTTTAAAGATAATGATTGGAGTAATAAAATTCAGAAATTAAAAGAATTGGGTATTAATTTTTCCACTATTGTAAATGTTACAAATAGTTATGTTCAATCGGGTACTAAAAAATGGATATCTCAAATGTCAAATTTGAATTCACTTGGTATAGATTTTAGAAAAGATAATTGGTTATTAGATTATAATAAAGCTGTAAATTTAAAAAAATTAGGTATAGATTATTTAGAAATAGAAAACAGGCAGAAGATTGCTATACTTAATAAATTAGGTGTTGATTTTGAACAACCAGAAGATGATTATATGCAAAAAATTGAATCACTTGTTCAATTAAAATTAATTTCTATACCTCAATATGTTGTAGATGCTAAGATAGAATATTTGAAAAACAGAGAAGAAAAGATGTCTAAAATATTAAAAAGAATATCGTATCTGGAAAATATTCTAAATGGTTCACTAATAATTGATATTGACAATAAACTTAAAAAACTAAGAATTTTACAAGCAACAACATTAACAGATATTAAAAATTTGAAAAATACGAATGTTTCAAATTTTACCGCAATAGAATTAAACAATTTATCAAATAATTTAGATAAAAAATGTTCATTGATAACAAAGTTAAATGACGAAATAAATAAATTATTAGATGAAAGAAATAAAATATTGAAATTAAAAAAAGTAGATATTGATGCTGAATTATTATTGTTGAATGAAGAAAAATCCAAATTAGATAATAAAGTTTATAAGTTAAATACCGATTTAATACTTGCTGAATTAGAAAAATTTGAAGCATTAGATAAAATAGGTGTTAATTTTTATGATCCAAATTGGTCAAAAAATATTGCTAAATTATTAGAATATCCTTTTAATTTTGGTATGGATGATTGGAAGTCATTGCTAAAAGATGTTATGTATTTAATTCCTAGAAATCCTATATTGGAGTGGACTAAAACCATTATAAATACGATAACTACCGTCATCACAATGCCTATGAAATTTATATTTGAACTCATAAAAAAACTTGTGGATTTGATTATTAAAGTAATAAGCATACCATTAAATCCAATGAAAATTCCAGATTGGATTATTGGAAATCCTTCATCTACAAATGAAAATGATTGGGGAATTATTACAAGATTCGGAAAACTTGTAGAACTTATTAAAAAATTACCAACATTAGATGGTATGATGGAATTTTTATTTACAAATTCTGATGGTTTGATGTTAATTGATATTTTTGTAAAAGGTTTTGCTGAATTTATGACCACATTGAAACAATTATCATCAAAATTCTCAAATCAAGTAAAGAATTTAAACCAAAATTTAAATAATTTATATGATAAATTAGATACTGTAACTAAAGCAAAAAATAAAAGACAAAACGAATTAAATAGTCAATTAATATTAACCAATTCTATCATAAATGGTGATTTATCTGATATAGAAAGATTTAACACAAAACTTAAAAATTTACAAATAGTTCATGCCAAAAACATTGAAGTTATTGAAAATAATATCAAAAGCAATGATTCGATATCTGAGAACATATTATTAATATTAGAAAAACAATTAAAAGAAAATTGTTTAATTGTAAATGACTTAGAAAATCAAATTCAAGAGAACAATAAAAAATTAAATGAATTAAAAAACAAATCATTATCACAATTACAAGCTGATAAAATAAAATTGGAAACACAACTACAAAATTTAGATAATGTTTATGATATTGATTCTATACAATCTGATATAAATGATAAAAAGGCAAAAATTTCGGAACTAAATGAAAAAATTTCATTATTTGGTAATTTATGTTCATTTAAGAATAATATTGATAAACTTATACAAATTATGAATGATTTCTTAGATAGTGAAAATAAAATAACTCCTTATAATAAACAAATTATAGAAAAACAAAAACAAATTGATAATTTAAAGAAAAAATTAAATAAATTGCAGGATAATATCAATAATAATCAAAATGATCAGAGTAATTTAGATTTAGTAAATAGTTTAAATGCTAAAATACAACAAAATAATGTACAAATAAATCAGTTAGAAAGTGATTTGTGCTTAAATAAAGAAACTATGAGTGATTTTGAGTTTTCTAATAAATTATCAAAAAATGAAGAATTAAAAAGACTTAACATTGATCTCAAAAACCAACTAGATAATATTAAAATTTCAATTGGAACAAATGAACAGTTATTACAAACTAAATTAGAAATGGAAAAAGAGTTAGATAAATTAAGTAAAGAATTAAATACATTAAAACAAAATCAACAAGAATTTGAACAACAAAATAATGACAAGAAAAATAGATTTAAAAACGTTATAACATGGCTACCAACGATTATTAATATACTTTGTTGTGTACCAAAATTCATAGTAAATATCTGTGTAGGATTATTTAATGCTGTTGGATATATGAAAAACTTACCATCATTGTGGGAGTTTTCGTATATTAAATGATATTTTTAATATATAATAAAATAATAATCACGATAATGAAATATTTAAGTAATTATAAAGTATATAAATACCGAATGCCACAATTAAACCTAATATGGCTGTTATAATACCAATACCATAATCTTTTTCTTGCCAAGGTTCAATAAAAATATCCCAAAATATTGTGTCTTTAAATCCTTCGTTTGCCGATTGAAACATAGGAATCAAAGGTTTTAAGAAACCAATCAATTGATTGAAAATATCTTGGTATTTTACTGTTAAAGGAGAAAATGATAGACTTGAAACTTGGATGACTACTTCACAAATATTATCAAATGTTGCACAAGGAGATACATTAGATGCTGAGAATTATAGTTTTGTAGAAAAGAAATGAAAAAAGAAAATGAAAAAATATAACAAATTTATAAATTTTTTCTTGAAGTTAAAAATCGAAATTATTTAGTTTATTGAATTTTGTATTTTAACACAAATAATTATTGATACAAAAGGAATTTATCTTTAAAAACCTTCACCAAAAAATGAAGGTTTTTTTATTCAAACTTTTGCTGTTATAATTAATAAAAATAAATAAAAATATATATATGTTTATTGTATCTTTTAATATCTTATATAAAGATATAAATAAGAAAATTATATTAACAGAATCACCATATTTATTTGTTAATGATAATATTCGACCAATAATTACAGAAATACGAAGAATTATTGAAGAAGACTTTTTAAATATGTCTGAACAACTTCAAATACCAGCAACAAAAATGGCTCTCGGTATGACAGCATTAGTTCAAGGTGAAAATAATAACATTCACTTTTTTGAGCTAAACGCTTACAATATCAGAGAGTTAAATAAAGCTATTGTGTATAGGAGTTTATAATATGGTGCACCTTGTTATATGTAGGTGTGGATGTCAATTATTAAAAAACTTTAAATAAATTAAATTGATATGGATTACAAATATACAATCGAATCGTTAAAAAGAGAACAAGGTTCTCTTATCGAAAAGAAGAGGCAAATAGAACAAGCCTTCTGTTTAGGTCAAGTCGAAAAGAGTCTTTATGAAAGTATTCATCAACAGTACGAAGACCGTTATAAAGAGCTTAATGTCGTTATTAATAAACTTGAACAAGAGCCTAAAATTGATTTTCATTCAGAGTCTGGTACGATTAACTCTGATGAGTTTAAGGAGTTTTTAGAGTTAAAACATATTAATCAAGTTTCTCCAGTTCGATATCGTGTAAAAACGATATTTGATCTTATGATTAAAATATACGAAGAATACGGTATTGATGCTTTCAAAGATCTTATACCTTTTTGTGTGTATGATGATAGACTTGGTTATGTTATCAAGCTCGATGAATCAGTAGCTATCAGCAACAAGGGGTAAAAGAAGATTTTATCAGGTTGAAGTGTTTGAAGATTATAGTAGGAGGTAATTAAAAAGACCAATAACCACTTTAAATTTTTTATTTTAAAGAATTTTTTATATCTTTGTATAATTATATATTTAAGACAAAAATAAAGAGAATAGATTATGAAAAAATGAATTATATAGAACCTTTTTGTGGTTCGGCTGCATTACTTTTTCATAAAGAAAAGTCAGATATTGAAATAATTAATGATTTAGATCAAAATATTTACTCTTTGTTTAAAGTATTGATAGATAAAAAATTATTTTTGGAATTTAAAGAATTATGTGATTTAACACCATATTCGGAAGAATTATTAAAAGAATACACTAACGACTTAAAAAAAGATGATTTAAATATATTAGAAAGAGCTTATAAGTTTTTTTATTGTAATCGTACCTCTTATAATGGTGTTGGTGGATTTTCATCATCTGGAGTAATTCGTAGGAAAATGTCAAAACCGGTTTCAGATTATCTTTCTGCAATAGATGGATTATATGAAATTCACAATAGATTAAGTTCTGTTATAATTCACAATACTAATGCTTTAAATTTAATTAAAAAATGGGATAAACAAAATACATTTATGTATTGTGATTCACCATATGCAAACGAAACAAGAAGTTCTGGAAAATATAAACATGATATGACAGATAAACAACAAGATGAATATTTAAAAATTTTATTATCTATTAAAAATGCTAAAATTTTAGTTAGTGGTTATAATTGTGAAAGATATTCAATTTTAGAAAAAAATGGTTGGAATAGAATTGATATGGAAATAAAAACCCAAAATAATAATAGAATTAGTAAATCAAAAATAGAATCATTGTGGTATAATTATGAACAGATATAAAAGAATATTTAAAATATTAATTAGTAATATGACAAGAAAACAAACAAAAATTAATCATCCAGAAATAGTTGAAAGCTATTTTGATTGTAATAATAAATTAATTACTTTAAAAGGTAATCCAGAGAAGGTTAAAGGTAATTTTTATTGTTATAATAATATGACTACTTTAGATGATGCGTTATTTGTTAGAATAAAATATAGAAGAAATAGAGAAAAGAAATTAAAAAGGATTTTCAAAGATGATGAAATATGTTAAATATATTGGTTATATTGAACCTTATCCCGTCAATGAAGTATTTGGTATTACATTAACTGTTGGTGAAATATATAAATTATGAAATTAAAAAGGATTTTCAAAGATGAAATAAAATTAAAAAGAAATTTTAAAAATATGAAAGTAAAAGAACTTAAATAATTTTTGAACATGGCTGATGATGATTTCGATGTAATAATCGGAGCTACTAAAACAATACCTGAAAACGAAAGAGGAACGGAAGGATATGCTGCATATCCAATTGAACATTTCCGATTTATTCCGGAAGAAGGAGATATAGGATATAGTTCAAAAATCATTCGCATTGACATTAACCTCGATAAAGACTTATATTAATTGGCGGTAACGGTTGGGTATATGTGTTGTACGCCTAACCACAAACTCTAAAAATAAGTACGACACTAATTTGGCATATAACATATATACCATGTTATATGCCGTTAATTTTAAAACTATGAGTTACGAAACAGATAACAAAATTATTGAATCACCAGTTGTAACTATTGATGATTTTTACAATGAAGAAAAAACATTGACAGTTCATAACTACATTAACATGAAAGGGAAGATGGTGCTTAATAAAGAAGAGGCTTCGTTATTGTTGATTGAACTATATAAGTTTGTCAATTCTTAATGGCACATAACGATACTCAGATATATGTAGTTTTTTCTTAAATTGAAACCCAAACTTAAATAATATGGAAGAAGTAAATAAAGACACAGAATTTGATAACACAGATAAAAAATTACATATATCTGATGTTAGTTGTCGTTTTCTATCACGAGAAACATTAAGGAAGATAATAGAACTTAGTGCTTATGAAGATAGTAAAGGTGATGTATGGGGAATGGACACTTACTTGGGTAAAATGGATGAACTTATAGATGATGCTATTAAGATAATTAAAGAAAATGACAACTAACGATTGCAAATATACAACGTTTTTTGGTAGAAGTACCTAACGACAAACTTAAATAATTAGTAAAAACCTTATGAGGTATTTCACATATACCTTGTTATAAACAGTTAATTTTATGGAAATAGAAAATATACCTTTAAAAGAAATGATTGAAAAAATTCAAAAACCGCAGAAGGATTATGATGAATATATCAAAAATTGTTATACATATTTTCCAGAATCATGGGTGAATTTTTTCAATAGGTTATTTAAAAATTAATTGTTTATAACAATTGCAAATATAAAACGTTTTAACACAGAACTTAAATTGAAATAATAAACTTAACAATTACTATAAATTTTATTTTGAAATAAGAATAAAATGTTTTATATTTGTTGTTATAAGTATGTGTTTTGGGAGTTCCAAGGTGGCAAGGGTAGCTCCCTGAGACGTTCAGGTTCGATTCCTGATTAAAGTTTGGTTAACGTAGAATTGGTTCGATTCCAATTGTTTAGGCGTAACGCTGGATTGCGAAAGTGGTTCGAGTCCACGCTCCCAAAACATTACTTATAACGACTGCAAATATGAAACGTTGCAACACTAATGATAATTAATAGAACAAAATTTAAAAATTAACGTATAATATAAATAGAAACACGACAGCAATGTTTTATATTTGTTGTTATAAACTTTTAAATGAAAATATATGAAAAACTTTATGGGAACAGTAAAATTAAAATACACACAAAGGAATATCTTTCTTATTGGTGTGCTTAATACTTATGTTGAATTTGGTATTCTTAAAAAAGAGATTATAAAAGGTGGATTATTTAAGAAAGATATTTATGTTTATAAAGATGCAGAGTGATTTTCATTTTATTGGTTATAACGGTCGCAAATATAAAACGTTGCAGCACTGAAGTAAATTAAATGAAACAAATTTAAAAAAATAACGTATAATATAAATAGAAACACGACAGCAATGTTTTATATTTGTTGTTATAAACATGTAAATTAAAATTATGGAAAACTTTACAGACAAAGACGTAAAAGATTTTGCTGATAAATTATTTGATGCAGCAAATAAAGCAACAGCAGGACACATGGTAGAACCAGAAAACATTGATGAGAATAAAGCAAAATCTTTTGATAAATGGATTAAAAAAACTCGTAAAAAGTGGAAACGTAAACAATTTTAATTTATTGTTTATAACTATTATATATAAACACTCAATTCTAACTATTTAATGTTCAATTAAATGTATGATAAAATTTTAAAGATTGCCGAACTAAAGTTTAAAAATCTTAATTATTCTGAATGTACACGAAAAATTTATCTTCATTACATTCATAAATTTCTAATATCAACAAAAAAATATCCTCAACATATTGTTTCAAAAGATTTTCAATCTTATTTAGATTCATATAAATTTTCATCAATATCACAACAAAATCAGATAATAAATGCAATTAAATTTTTATATGAGAAAATTCTAGATAAAAAATACGATAAAGTATTATTTGAAAGACCACGTAAAGAAAAACATTTACCACAGATTATTGATAAAGAGTTTTTAATCAAACGAATAAATGAAATTAAAAATTTAAAACATAAAGCAATTATCTCATTAGGATATTCAGTTGGATTAAGAGTTTCTGAAGTTATTAATCTTAAAATTGAGGATATTGATTCTAAAAGAATGATTATACATATTAAAAATGGAAAGGGAAGAAAAGATAGAATTGTTCCACTTTCTCAAAATGTTCTAGAATTATTAAGAAAATATTGGTTAGAATATAAACCCAAAGAATATTTGTTTAATGGTCAGAATTCATCACAATATTCATCTAATTCTTGTAATAAAATTGTGAAAGAATACTTAGGAAAAGACTATCATTTTCATACTCTAAGACATTCGTGTTTTACACACTTAATTGAAAATGGAACAGATTGTAGAATCATTCAAAAATTAGCTGGACACAATAATATAAAAACAACCGAAATCTATACACAAATTTCTACCAATGTTTTACAAAATATAAAACTTCCAATCTAATTATACCTATAATTCATATGAAATTATGGGTAATAAATAACACCAAATTTGGTTATAAAAACAATTCAAAAGAATGGTTAAAAAATATGGTTGATTATTTTGATAATCAATTTATACCATTTCTAAAAAAGAACGCCAAACCTGGCGATAAAATAATTCACCTAGGAAACATTTTAAACACAACTGAAACTGTTAATATATCAACATTATTAACAGTTCGTGAGTTATTTATACGAATGTCTTATGTTACACCAGTTTATTTAATTGATGGATATAATGAAAAAAATGGTGTTTCAAAACTATTTATAAACGGTCTAGCACCATTTTTTGTTTATAATATAAATAATGTCGAAGAATTATATGGTGTTAAATTCATACCTAATAAAAATCCATTAGAACATATTACAAGTAATGATAGAATAGTATTTATTAATAATAGAATCGATACAGAATTATTAAAAAAATTCCCAGATATTTTATTTTTATGCGGTTATTCTGATGATAGAAAAGAAGATGCAAATGTTATACACGTTGGCGCACCATATCAATTTGATAAAACTTCATCAGATAAAGGTTTCTATGTTGTTGATATAGAAACAAAAAAGTATAAATTTATTAAAAACAACTATTCACCGATTTATAATACTATAACAATAACCGATATATCTCAAATAGATGATATTGATGTGGATTTTGTAAATAAGAATTTTGTTAATATTGTAATTGATAAATCATTAATTGATGATAAGAAAATAAAAATTGATATGTTGCTTTCAAAATATAATTTCAAATCTATAACATACACAAATGATGTTGAAAATGTTGAGGTTGTTGATAATAATACATTAAATATTGAAGAAATCATAAGAGAGAAAATAAAAAAATCAGATAATCAAGAATTATTATCTGAATTTGAAAATATTGTAAAGATATTTAAAGAAAAATATTAATTTTCTATTTCACTTAATTTTTCTATTTCACTTAATTTTTTCATTCCAATTTTTTAAATGTTTCATATTTATTTAATTATATTTTTTATTGTTTGTATACTCTGACTATCAGCTAAAAGTTCTTCTAACCCAAAATGTTTAGGCTTTATTGACAATAATTCATCAAATGTTACCCATTTATATCCTTCTGATTCCCAATCCAATTCTGGTTCAAATTCATCATTTATAACACCTATAAAATTGTGATATTCAAATGTACCATTAACACTTCTAAAAACATAGGCGGGAATCAAATCTATTTGACCATCGTAACCACTTTCTTCTAGGAATTCTCTTTTTACAGTATTTATAATATCTTCATCAGAATCTAATTTACCACCATAGATGCCCCAAGTATATGGTTCATTAACATATTTAGAACGATAATTAAGTAGGATTCTTTTTGTTTTTTTTTTTACAAATTGGTAGAACACCACCACCTACATCACCCCAGAACGAATCTCCTGCAGTGTTGGTAAATATAGCGTAATCACCAGAACCTATACCTTCTATAAATTTCTTATATGATTTCATTTTTATATATAGTAAAAATTAATATATAAAATGTTATGAAGAATTATCTAAATTATATATTTGAAGGTAAAATAGATGATCTTAAAGTAAAGTATAAAGATGTTGTTCCAGAGGAAATTTTTAATTATTTTTTGTCAAATATGGCTAAAAAATGGATGGTGCTGGATCAGTTTTGCTTGAAATAATGTTAAAATATTATGTTGATAACAAAGATAATAATAAATATAAAAAAGTTGAATTAGAGAAATTTATTTTTGAATTAGTTAGACTTTTTCAAAAAAGAAAAAGAAACACTTCATATAAAAGACATCACAAAACTAAAAACACTTGACTCACTTAAAAGTATAATCACAAAAAAATATGATAATATAGAAAATGAATGGTCTTTGGGTCTTTATTACAATGGTGAAGAATATATAATTTTTTCACCTTTAGATTTTGATACCGCTTATAAATATGGTGACCATTCTTGGTGTATAAATCGTGAACCTCAATACTTTTACGGAGATGAATATAAAGCTTCTTATGGTGGTGTCATTCAATGTATTAATAAAATAAATTCTTATAAAAATCTTGCAATTCAAATAGATAATATAAATAGTATATATAGTTATGATTATGAGGAAACACCTTTAGAAATAACAATATGGGACGCCAATAATGACCATATATATAATGGTACTTATGATGATTTTAAACATGAACTTTCAAAATGGTGTGAAAAATACAATATAACATCAATTAGAGAAATATTGGATGTTTTAGACAAAATAGAAAAAAATGGAATTGATCCAGATACATATATCGGTGATAGTTTAGATAATATGTGGGATAATTTTAATCCTAATTTTGATGAAACTTTAGAATGGGCAATTAAAAATAAAAAAGTAAATGATTTATTATGTTATATAATAAATGAGGGAGATAGTGATATTTATAATGCTGTCTCAGATATGTTTTTAGAAAATGAAAATAGCATAAATAAACAAATTGTAGTAGATATACTTTCAATAAATTTAGATGCCAATTTTTATATTAAAAAATATAATTTAAATATTGATACAAATAAAAAAAGTCCTAGAGAAATATGGCAACAAATATATGATATGATTGGTGTTGAAGAAGTGATAAAACTTTTGAATAAAACAGATATAGTACATTTATTAGATGAGGAAACGTCAAAAATATATCTTGAATATTTAAGCGAATTAGTAGACTTAGATAAAATCGATTATAAAGATTTTATAGATTTAGATATAAATAAAAATTTTGAAGATTGGAAAACATTCCAAAAAATGTTGAAATACTAATCCTTCTTATCATCATTCTTTTTATCTTTATTTAACATATCATTTAATAATGTCGGATCATTCTTCATTTGTTCAAATAAATTATTCAACATTTTTGGATCACCAATAATATAGTTAGATTCTTCTTGTGTTGTAATTTCATCTCCCGTATCAATTTCTTGTAATTCCGATTTCAACTCTTTATAAAAGTCTTTCATTTTCTTTTGTAAATCATAAGCCATTTTAATAGAATCTCTTAATTCTTTTTGAAATAAAGCCACTGATTGGTACATATCAGGATCATTAACACCCATATCCAATTGTCTCATACATGATATCATTGCTCTTTGTGACATTTCTATTGAAAAATTTAACTTAGCCAAATTCATAGAGTCATCTTTAATAATTTTGTAAATATTCTTAGTATTCATCATTTTTTCAGTAAGATAAAGATTAGCAAGACATTCCAATGTTTCTTTTGACTCTATTTTAATTAGTTCTATATCTTTTTCATAATCGTGATATTCAACCTGTATATCTAAATTAGGTAATAAATCCTTGTCTGGAAACATATCTTCAGGTTTTGTTGAAATTTTATCTAGCATACTATTTATATTACTTTGTAATTCAGCAACACTATCTTTAATATCCTCCTTTGTCCTATTATAATTATCTATTTTATCATAATCAGTTTTATAGTTTTCTGATGGTATATCACTTTCAAAATCAAAACCAACAACTTCATCATTTTCTGTCAATTCAGTTTCTTCGGTTTCATTTTGAAGTTTATTTTCACCATCTTCATCATCCAATATATCATCAAAAAATTTTTTTTCTTTGTCCATAAATTAGTATCTTTGTATTTGAATTATATATAAAATAAAATTAAACCATAATATGAAAAAACTTTATTTCAGCATAGGTATATCGGGAACTGGTAAATCAACTTACTATAAAAACCAGTTTTTAATTGATTTTCCAGAAGTTGCTAACTTCTTGAAAGAAAGAGGTATGACTTTAGAATCTATAAAGGTTTGTCCTGATGACATTCGTAGAGAAGTTTGTGGTGATGTGTCTGATATATCAAGAGATAACTACGTTTGGGAGTTGGCTGATTCTAGAATGAAAAAGAACTTAGATGTTTACGGATATTGCGTATTTGATTCAACTGGTGTTTCTGCTTCAGGAAGAAAATTTTTGAAGAAATACACCGATGTTCAAAAAGTTGCAATTGTTTTTGAACCTAATATTGAACTATCAAAAGAAAGAATATTGAAAGATATTTCTGAAGGTGTTGATAGGTCAAAAGTTCCAATGTTTGTTGTAGACAGACAGTTTGAATCATTCAAGAACAATGTTGTTGGTGACACAAACTGGAACAAAATTTATGATGATGAAGCTAAAAGAAAGATAATCTTTCACTTAGGTAGCGAATTTAGTGAAGTAAAATTTGTGTAAACCATTTCATCGTCAGGAACAGAAACCGTTGCAATAGTTGTGTAATTAGTAAAACTTGGTGAGTTTGAAATTCTAACCTGATATTCTCTTATCGAACTCCTATTGGCGAGCGAAATTATATTAGAAAAACATTGCAAAATTATGACAAAAGAAAATCTAGTAAAGTGGTTTTTAAATAAATTTAATTCTTGTTATCAAATAAAACATGTAGATTATTTATTGTTATGATCCACAATTCATTAGATAAAAATCTTTATTGGGGTCGGGGTGTAACCCCTTTAATTTTGCAATGTTTTTCTAATATATCTTTAATTAAAGATTGGATTTCATTATAATTAGTATTAAGATTAGTTATAAAAAAAACTATATTTTATTATAATTACAATAAAAATATTTTAAATTCTGTTCAAAAAGAATTACACCAATATTTCCCCCGTAATCCTAGCTAATTTCTTTTGTCTAATGAATTGTGGATCATAATAATAAAATATAGAATTTGGATAATCTATATTTTTTACTTGATAACAAGAATTAAATTTATTTAAAAACCACTTTACTAGATTTTCTTTTGTCATAAACTCTTTAATTTTGCAATGTTTTCCTAATGTTTGTTCGATAAGGTGTAAACCCTTTAATTTTGCAATGTTTTTCTAATTTTTAAAGTAAAAGGTGCAAAATATTGGTGGGTGTAAACCCTTTAATTTTGCAATGTTTTTCTAATCGGTGTTGGTAACAAAGTAAGGTGAAATATGGTGTAAACCCTTTAATTTTGCAATGTTTTTCTAATATATCTTTAATTAAAGATTGGATTTCATTATAATTAGTATTAAAATTGTTTTCAAATTACACAAAGTATAGAATTTGGATAATCTATATATTTTACTTTATAACAAGAATTAAATTTATTTAAAAACCACTTTACTAGATTTTCTTTTGTCATAAACTCTTTAATTTTGCAATGTTTTTCTAACAATTGCAAAAATTAAAGGGTTTGAATTTTTCTAATTCATACAGCCAAACTTTCCGCCTCGGGTGTAACCCCTTTAATTTTGCAATGTTTTTCTAATATGGTAAGAGTAGAGCCTGTAATAGCCAAGGTGTAACCCCTTTAATTTTGCAATGTTTTTCTAATACCAATATTTAATAAAATATCATTATCAGTGGTGTAACCCCTTTAATTTTGCAATGTTTTTCTAATTTAATATGTAGCAAAGATAAACCTACATTTGGTGTAACCCCTTTAATTTTGCAATGTTTTTCTAATTATATTTCTTCCGGGTCGATATTTAAATGCGGTGTAACCCCTTTAATTTTGCAATGTTTTTCTAATATATCTTTAATTGAAGATTGGATTTCATTATAATTAGTATTAAAATTGTTTTCAAAAAAAGACCATATTTCATTATAATTACAATAAAAATATTTATTTTTTAAATCCTGTTCAAAAAGAACTATACCAGAGCTTTTGAGGGATATTCAATATTTTCACCCATAATTCTAGCTAATTTATTTTGTCTAATAAATTGTGGATCATAATAATAAAATATAGAATTTGGATAATCTATATATTTTACTTTATAACAAGAATTAAATTTATTTAAAAACCACTTTACTAGATTTTCTTTTGTCATATGAATTTTAAAAACCTTTAATTTTTATTAATATTTAATTTATTATCAAATACAACAAATAGTTTGTTATCTTTCTTATTATATTGTATTTTTATATTAGAACCTGTAGTTGGTTCATTTCTAAGAAGTTCTTCTGAAATCATATCTTCTATTAATTTTTGAATACCTCTTTCTACAGGTCTTGCGCCATACATAGGGTTGTAAGTTTCCTTTGAAATGTAATCAATAACTGAAGGAGTCCAAGTAAGAATGTATCCAATATCATCAATACGTTTCTTCAATTTATTTAAATGAATTTTAACTATTTCCTTAATATTATCTTCATTTAGTTGGTTAAAAATAACTATTTCATTAATACGGTTTAAGAATTCTGGTGCAAATTTATCTTTCAATGCTTTCATAATGTTATTTTTAATTATTTCTTCTTCTTTTAGAGTTGAAGAAGTAGTAAAACCTATACCTTTACCAA